>JAJZPK010000079.1 GCA_021811205.1 Pseudomonadota bacterium | reverse complement strand
ATGAAGAAAAATCTGATTGCCCTGGTTCTGATGGCCTTGATGGTCAACCTGGCGCATGCTGACGGTTGGCGTGGCGGTGACGGTTGGCGTGGCGGTGACGGTTGGCGTGGCGGTGACGGTTGGCGTGGCGGTTGGGGGGGAGACGGAGGAGAAGGTGACTGGGGCGGCGGATTGGGATTGCTATTCGGCATGGGTATGGCTGGGGCGGTGATGTCGCCACCACCGGTTTATGTGCAACCTCCTCCAGTTTACGCGCAACCCGTCTACCAGCCTGCACCCGTCTACCAGCCTGCACCGGTTTACGCTCAGCCCCGGGCAACATATGCTCAACCGGCTCCCGTCTACCAGCAACCTCCTGTCATTCAGGGGCAAGTCACTTACGGACCGCCTACTTACTACAACGGCTACGGTCCCCGTTAACCCATCAGCAAACTGTAAGTCCAGTGGCCCACAAACTGGGCCTAAAAACCCTCGCTGAGGGTGTGGAAACGAGGCGCAGCATCAGCTTTTACTTTCGTTCGGATGCGACTTCGCACAGGGATATCTCTACTCCAAACCTGTTCCCGTTAAGGAATTCGAAAAGCTGATCGCTCTCGCCGAGCACCGCGAATTCCTGTCGCACCGCTACGCATCCGGCCATTTCCTGCTCTCGGGCCGCAAGGAGCCGCGCAGCGGCGGCGTGATCCTCGCGACAGGCACGCGGGCCGAGATCGAACACATCGTCAAGGAAGACCCTTTTTACAGGGAGAAAATAGCCGAGTACGAAATCGTCGAGTTCCTGCCCACCATGTCGGCGGAATCTCTTTCGGGCTTCGTCGCCATCTGACAGAGCACCGCATTGAACGGTTTCATCACGTTCCGTTAAGACTCGCGGTTTAGAATCCAAAAAACAAACTATCGATCACCAGGGAGGCATTGGAATGCCGGCCAGACTGTCCAAATACTTGTTCGTTTTGTTGATGCTCTGCGGGACCGCGGCCTATGCCGACGCGATGACGGACGACATCGCCATGCTTCAGCACTCATGGGCGAAGGGCTATTACAGCATGCCGGAAGGACAGCAGGAAGACTACTTCGATGCGCTGCGCAAGAAGGCGCACGAAGTCACGGCGAAATTCCCGAACAGGGCCGAACCCCTGATATGGGAAGGCATCATCACCAGCACGCTGGCCAAATACCAGAGCATCTTCTCCGCAGGCGGAACGGCCAAGGATGCGCGCGACCTGCTGCTTTCCGCAGCAAAGATCGACCCGAACGCGCTCGACGGCTCGGCGCTGACTTCCCTGGGCAGCCTCTACTACAAGGTGCCGCGATTCGGCTCTTTCGGCGACTACGGCAAGGCGCGCGATTATCTCGAGCGCGCACTGAAAATAGATCCCAATGGGATCGACCAGAACTATTTCTACGGCGAATTCCTGTCGATCCAGGGCGACAAGGCGGACGCAATCGCCCATCTGAAAAAGGCGCTTGCCGCCCCTCCCCGCCCAGGCCGCGCGGATGCCGATGCAGGGCGCCGCAAGGAGATCGAGCAGCTTCTCGCCAAGCTTTCGAACTGAGGTCCGGACGGGCAATTCTTGCCGAAACAGCGGCAAGAATTGCCTGCCTGCTGCGCCCCGTTCGGGCGCATGGAATCGAGCGCCCCGATTAAAAACATAACGCATTGTTTTTAAATGGATTGAATTTCTTCAGGCGCGTTACACTTTGTTACCTGACATGGCCCGGGAATTGCGTATGTGAATGCGCAACGAACATTTTTCGGAGAACACCATGTCGATCACAGGCATCCAGCACAACACCTACATTTCCCAGCTCACCCCCCTGTCCTCTTCAGTCCAGCCCGGCTTCTCCGGCGGCGACGGGGATGGAGATGGCGGAGTCGGCAGCACCGGGGGAAGCTCGACATTTTCCTCCGCATTGACGAATGCCCTATCGCAGTCCGGAATCTCCACGTCCGGAAACAATCAGGCCATGCAGGCTTTCATGCAGCAGCTGCTTGCAGCCCTTCAGGCACAATCCGGCCAGGGCGCACAGTTCAATGGCGCCCACAGCGACGGCGACAATGATGGCTCGTCTTCCGCAAGCGCAGTCAACGGAATTTCCAGGGGCCACGGCCACCATCACGGCGGAATCGGCAAGATGGAATCGAACCTGCAGAGCCTGATCCAGCAGCTTTCCTCGTCAAGCACCTCTTCCACTGCAGCAAATTCGCCCGATGCTGCGCTGCAGCAAAGCTTCCAGAGCCTCCTCAATACGCAAGGCTCTTCAACCAATCAGACCACCCTGGCCGGCTTTCTTCAAACGCTCTCGCAGAATCTGCAGGGCGCAGGCATGGTCGGCAACAACGTCAATACATTGGGCTGAACCGAAAAAAAAGCCCGGCTTTGCCGGGCTTTTTTCATCACCGTCCAGGATAGGGCGGCGGCGCCATATGAAGGCGATCCATGAACTGCTTCATCTGATCGGGCGTCAAAAGATTCTCTATCTCGGTTTCGGTGTCGAGCGCAGACTTGATCATCTGCCGCTTGAGGTCGAATATCCTCTTGTAGGTCTTGTCGATGGCGACCGAATCGCGCCTGTCGGCATGATAGAGATCGCGCAGCACGCCCGTATCGTCCATGATGGTGCCCATTGCACCCCAGTTGTCGTGCTGAAGCTGCTCGATCAGCTTGTCGATCTTGCCGCGCTGCTCGCTCGTCAAATCGAGCGACCAGACGATCGCGGTGCGCGGCCCGAGCATCTTCACGTCCATGCCGCCCATCATGCCTCTTCCGTAGCCCATGCCGTGGCCGTAACCCATTCCATACCCCATGCCATATCCCATGCCGCCGCCCATCATGCCGTAGCCCATGCCGTGCTCGAAATGGCAATCCTTCCTGTGATGGACGAAGCGCTTCGCCATCTCGGGCTTCTTGGCCGGGACCGCATCGGCAGCGAACGCGGTGCCTGCGCACAGGCTCAGGACCGCTGCAAAGAGAACCGAATATTTCATGATTTCCTCCTGTTTTTTCGAAGTCCCATTCTAGCATCCATGCGGCGCCTGAACAGCATTCTTCGCATGCCTGGCGCGATGGCTAGCTCGGATCGTCCTGGTCCGTTTGGAAGCTGTATTCGAACAGCACGCTGGTCAGGGTCGCGAGACTCGCCTGCCCCTCGACCCTCGCAAATGATTCGCCCAGCACCATCTGCCAGCGCGGGGTGATCTGCCAGCCGACCTGGGGCGTCAGCATCATCCCCGCAGCGGTATGGCCATATGCGTCGACGCTGGTCCTGTTGAGGTCCAGTTCCATATGGATCACCCAGTCTTTCGCGATCCGGTGCCCCACCGCAGTATTCGCCGACCAGCCTGTCCTTGCGTCAGCCGAAGCGCGCTGCGTGATGCCGTATTGGCCCTGTATCCAGTACGTGCCGCGCCTGATGCCGACAAGCAGTTGCTCGGTGACGCTCGAGCCCACGCCGGGAAAATTGGCAGGCTGCGGCGTCGCCCACCAGGCTCCTTCGATTTCCCCGCCGATCACGCCGGCATTCTCACTGTCTCCATCGCCCCAATGTATGGGCACGTATTTCAGTCCTGCCGAGATCGGCGCAAGGGCGGCAGGCGCATGTCCCACAGGCTGCTGCGCGAGCACCATGGGGGCATCGATTTCGCTCCCCAGATCGTCCCCGAGCGCTGCATCCCATTCGAGTCCGAAATTCCAGGCATGCCCGCTGGTCGCATTGTTGTCGCGGCTAGAAGAAAGATAGACTGCATTTTCGACCCACGGCTCTTCGATATTCAGTACGCGCGCCATGCCCTGGTCCGCATCGGGACCTGCCAGCGCGGCAAGCGGTTGCACGAGCATACAAGCCATAAACAAACACAATGAAGACTTGCCCACGAAAGACTCCTTTTTGTAAATGATAAGCATTCCTATTTAAGGCGATGCTAACATGCATGTCCGAGTCGATGCAAGGGGTTTTGTTATTGCCCTGTATTGTCTATTCTTCTGGTGATGCGCAGGATGCCGACGACGAAGGCCGTTGTCTCCCAGAGAGAAAGCAGGAAGAAGACCGTGCCGGGCAGTTTGGGAAGCATTGCGCCCGCTATCGCGATGGCGTCTATGCCGGTTGAGAGACAGAAAAACAGGGAGATCAGGTAATATTTGGCCGCGCTGAATATGATCGAAAGTGCGGCGATCACCACAACGAACCTGAAGACGGAAGTGAACGCGGGAAAAGTTCCGAAGGCGATGTGCCTTGCAATGGCGAAAAGAAACGCAGTCATCATCAATATGAAAAACGGGGGAGTCGGCTTGCCCGGAAGCCCTGTTCCGTCATGCTTGAAGAATAGCGCCTGCCCGATGTGCTTCAGGAGGCCAGCGATGAAATTTCCGTTCATTCCCAGTTCCGTTTCCATGCCGGTATTCCGGCACAGCGTGGATTATCGCCTCGCCAAGCGCTTCCTGCAACTTTGCTCTACCCTCCCTTCAGGTCGGCACGCTTCTGGAGATATTCATCCCGCCCCAATTCTCCTCTTGCATAGGCTTCGTCCAGAATCTCGATCGCCCGACTGCTTTTTCCGGGACGCTTCGGCCAGCTCAGCAGATACTTGAGGAGAGAAAGGATGACAAGTACAGGCGCAAGCATGACCACGGCCATCCAGAGCCAGCCCAGCACCATCCATCCCCATCCGCCCCCGCCGTACATCCAGTCGTGATTAAATCCGAACAAGGTATCCTCCAACAATTGTTGCTCATGTTAAAGATTATGGATGCTTGTTCCGACAATTGACAGGGACAGGGCCGCAACCAAATGTAACTATATTTTTAATCATTTGTTCAAACTTTCTTGGTATAGTCGCTGAGGGCGCAGACCCTACAGAAAATTGGAGGAGTACAATGGAATCGATCGGGGTCATGAAGCATATCGATCTGATCAAGGGGGAAGACGCGGTATTGCTGATCCACGGCCTTGCAGGCTCGCCCCTCGAAATGCAGTTCGTCGCAAGAAGCCTGTACAAGGCCGGATTTTCCGTCAGGGTGCCGCGGTTCGTGAACCACGGCTTCGGCAAGGCGGACAGATTCGAGAAATGGCAGGATTGGGCCAGCGAAGTCGAGGAACATTTCGACGAGATGCGGCTGCGCTACAAGACCGTCTCGGTATGCGGCTTGTGCATCGGCGCAGTGCTGGCCATGAAGCTCGCCGCAGACAGGAAAGACGAGATCACCTCCCTTTCGCTCTTTTCCACCTCGCTGCATTTCGACGGCTGGAACATTCCCTGGTACCGCTTCCTGCTCAATATCGGCTACTACACGCCCTTCCGTTATCTCTATTCCTATCGCGAATGCTCGCCCTACGGCATCAAGAACGAACAGTTGAGATCGTGGATTTCGAGGGAAATGGGCGAAAAATCCACATTCGCATCCCTGACCGGAAGAATCCCGATGACCCGGCTTCATCAGGCGGAAAAATTGATCAAGGCCGCAAAAAAAACGATTCCCGAAATCTCAACGCCTACCCTGATCATCCATTCGCTGGAGGACGACACATCAACGGTGCGCAGCGCGAATTACGTCGAACACCATATCGGCAGCAAGAAAGTCCGGAAGGTGCTTCTCGACGACAGCTACCACAACATCACAATGGACAATCAGAAGGGAATCGTCGCGGAAGAAGCGGTGCGCTTCATCAAGGAAGCCGTGGCAGGCACAACCCTCTCGCATACTGCCGAATTCGACACCATACGCATCGCCTGAGCATCCCCGACAAACCAGGGAAACTCGTCCTCGAATCCGCGCTCTATATCAATACCACTTGCTCATAATGGTTATTGAAAGGAGGGTGGCATCATGGACAACCCCGATTGGTGGTATTACATATTCTTCCTCACGACCTTTCTGCTCCCCGGCATCATCCTGCTCCTGGACGACGGGAATTTCAGCAGAAAGTCGAAGCACTGACATAATCGCCCCATAATGCGGGGCTTTTTCTTTAATGCGATGGAAATATGGGGTGGCTGATGGGACTCGAACCCACGACGACAGGAATCACAATCCTGTAGTTGCATATTATAAAACAATTAGTTGCGATTTTTTTAGCAATTAATTACAATTTTTGTACATCGTTTTGTACATCAATTGGGGAAAATATGGCCATTTACCAGCGGGGCGTCATGTGGTTTTGCAGGGCCAGCCGCAAGGGAACGACCATAGCGCGCAGCTTCGAAAAGAAGATCGACGCCGAGATATGGGAAAAGCAGGTCATCGCCTCAATCGATGAAGGCACCTTCAAGCGGGAAGATTGGCTGGGCGAGCACGGCAAAATCGCCAGGAACAGGGAAGAAGCCAAATCCGCCCCCATTCCCCCCATCAGGGACATGACTTTCGGAGAAGCCCTCAAGAAGTATTCAGATACTGTCAGCCAGAAGAAGAAGGGAGCAAGCCAGGAGCAATCGAAGATCAACAAATGGCTCCGGCATCCTCTCGCGAATCGCCCCTTGAAGGATCTGGACAGCGCGGATTTCGCTGCCTGGCGAGATGACAAACTCGCAGAGGGCCTAGCCCCTGCAACAATCAAGAACTATCTCGCCATCGTTTCCCACCTTTACAACATCGCCCGCCGAGAGTGGCGCATCAAGCTGGACAATCCCATCGCGGACGTCGCCAAACCCACCGTGAACAACGAGCGGACCCGACGTCTGAGCCCTCAGGAAGAAACCTATCTGATGCACGCCATCGACAATCCCGGATCTGGAGCGGGGAATAGGCAAAACAAGTATATCGGCCCCATCGTGCGATTCGCCTTGGAAACCGCCATGCGCCAATCAGAAATCCTTGCACTCGAATGGCAGCATGTCGATCTGACGGAAAAAATCGCATGGCTGCCTACGACGAAAAACGGGGATGCGGCCACCATCCCCCTCTCCTCGCGCGCCGTTGAGATCCTCGCATCCATCCAGGGAAGGCACATCAAGAAAATCAGGGGATCATGCTTCCCCACTACTGCCAGCGCTCTGAAGCAATCCTGGTCCCGTGCGATCGAGCGCGCGAAGCGCAATTACAAGGCAGATTGCAAGGAAACCGAAAAAGAGGCAGACAAGAGCTTTCTTGACGATCTGCACTTCCATGACCTCCGGCATGAAGCAACAAGCCGCTTCTTCGAATCCGGAAATCTCGAACTCATGGAAATCGCCACGATCACCCGTCACAAGGATTTGCGCATGCTCAAGCGCTATACTCACCTGAAGGCGAAAGATCTGGCGAAGAAGCTGAACTAAAGCGCACCCAATTTCACAGTTTTACAACATGAAAACATTTCATTTTTACCTATTAGACTAGATCTCAGATAAAATGTTATTGCACTCATTTGCAAATGCAAAAGATGACCCAGCCCATACCACAAACTAAAGCGTCCCAACTCTTTGATAAAGCTATCGCACTGGGAAAGCAAAAAAATCCATCCGAATTTACAA
The DNA here is from genome assembly GCA_021811205.1 of Pseudomonadota bacterium. Next base: position 3,009 of record JAJZPK010000079.1, on the reverse strand, counting down.
TTCATTCTTTAAAAAGAGATTTATTACATGAGCTCAAGCATGAGCCTGTAGTTTCTCATATTGCGCTCGGTGTATTAGCCGCTATGGAATGGAACATTAAAGATCTCCATAAACACCATAACTGCTCTATTAGTCTAAAAGATTGTGCTTGGACACGAGATAATTACGCCATCTCGTTAGCCCACGTAGGGTTATATCATGACGCCGCAGAACAAGTTATTCTTGCATCGGAAATGGAACCAGAAAACTTAACCTTTCTTACACGGGCTATTCACTGGTCTACAATTTCAGGGATGTTCCCAAAAGCCCTAGAGTTAACCCATACCTTTACCCAACGTGGTGGGCAAATGAGTAGTCTAATAGATGCAAAACTTATATCTGAGTCCCTGATAAAGCTGGGTATCCCTGAAGATGAATTCAGTGAAACTCAGAAATTAGCTTTTGAACTGCTCCGAGAGCACAAAATTAGCCACGAGGGAACACGTGCCGAAATTGGATATTGTCAAGAAGACCAATCAATCTACTTCGAAATATCAGTAGCTACGGACTCTAAAACAGCAGTTGACTTAGAATGCGCGTTAGCGATTCGCCTAAATGATTCCCTTCCAGAATGGCATGCTGACAAACTAATTCTTGGTTTCGTCCCAAAATGAGTGTAAGCCCAAAAGAAATTTTAGATACGGCTGAAAAGTTACGCGATGGTGTTCCATCAGAATCAGACATGCGTTCGTCTGCATCCAGAGCATATTATGCAGCTCTTCATGCCGCCGACCTATCCATACCTGATTCCTTCCGGGAAACGACGCTTGACGAAAGTACACATGAGGCCACTATCAACAAAGCACGACGGATGAGTCGATCAAATGGCCCGGGAAGAACGGAAGCCGCTCAGTTGTTCGGTCTATTACCACGCTTCAAAAGACTCCGAGTAAAAGCTGATTATTTTATACACGAAAATTTTGATCTTGATGACTGCAAACGCGCCATTGATCAGGCAATTCAAGCGCTCTCACTCTGCAACACCATATCTGAAAAACTTGAAAAACGAAAAGCTGAATAGCAAAAACGCTTCATCTGGCATAACTTCATATCGACCCAAATTGAGAGGATAACTGTTAGCCCTTATCACGAGGAATCTATGTCAAACGCGCCACGAGCCAGCAGTCTATTTCATTTCACGCGGAGCATCGATGTTCTCCAATCGATCCTCAAGGATGGATTCTGGCCACGTTATTGTCTTGAGGACGTTCAGTGGCAGGGGCGTGCAAATTACGAATTCATCGCGTTCCCGATGAGTTGCTTTTGCGACATTCCAATCAGCCGAATTAGCGAACATGTTGGGTTTTACGGCTCATACGGTATAGGGCTGACCAAACAATGGGGTGTGAAGAACAACTTAAATCCAGTCATCTATTTTTCAGGCGATAACCCCGTCCATGACGCCATTAAGTCTTTAACTGTTGTAGTGAACGGGCTGCCAGACGCAAAAGAGAAGGAGGCGGGGCTTCGCAACGTGCGTTATCTCTTAGCGCACTCTAAGCCGGTTACGGGCCGAATGATCGTGGCTGGTCAGCCCGTACATAAGGAGTTTTATCAGGAAACCGAATGGCGCTTTGTTCCACAGCATCCCGATGTTCAAGACCATTTGCTTCGGCACGTTTTTGATGATGTTGCCGAATTGGCAAAAAAGAACGCCATCACTTCCGAGAAGTGCAGGCTCAAGGTCGCGCCAACCGACATTCGCTACATCTTCGTTCCTACCGACGCAGACATTCCATTAATTATGAATTTTCTTCAAATTCATCTTGATCATCTTCCCAATGCTGATCTGAAAGTCCTAATGTCACGCGTTACGTCGCTTGAAAGCGTGTCAAGTGACGTGTAGGGCTAGCCTTTCAGCCAACACGGACCTTGCACACGAAACCGCGCAGGGCCAGTTATCTCCACGTTAGGTAGCACTTATTCATCGGCTCTTTTGTCGATATGAAAATCGAAATTTTCTTCTGCAACAAAACCTACAATGAGAAATGGCTCAAGGACAAGGAGCAGGGGAACACACACCAACACGCTGTAATCAATGCAATTATTGAAGTTATTAAGCTCAACCACGGTAGGCAAATAACGCAACAAGAAGTCTTTGAATACGACCCAAGAGTTAAAGACTATGTTGAGCGTAGGCGGTACAAGATTATTCCCAGTGGAGGGCAAGAGCTACAGGGCGGCGGTAAAGGAATCCGCCACGCGAAATATGCACCGTCAAAAAGTGTTGCCATCCTGTGGGAAAAAATTAGAGACACGATATACATCACCTTTGATGACCACGCGCCTGTTAAGTACCATAGGGCAATTTACTCATTTCATAAGCTGAGAATGGGCCGTCAGCCACTACCCATGAAGTCGAGGAGTAGCAGGCGTACACTTGAAGCACTCAATAGTGGTACGCCTTGGATTTATAAGGGCGTTGATCTCAGAAAACTTGGGTATTTTTATCCAAAGCGGAAGCGGGAGCGTTCATATTCCTTAGCCTCAGACATTCTAAATATCTTACCGCACCAATAAGTGCCTAACCCCTCAGTCAATATGGAACGCCCGCAAGCAGCGCTTGCAGGTTTCTGGAAAGCGCGAAAATGGGCATTCCAAATTCATATGGACGTCGCAAATTCCGCTACCGCTCCTTATCCTTCCGCCTCTCTGAATCGGATCGCACGGGGACATCCTTCTCCTGCGATGGCTGGGCCACCTGTGCCAAGCGTGCCCTGACCTTCTCCAGATCTTTTTGCCATGTCTTCTTCCCCTCCGCCAATAAACCTTTCCGCTGTTCAGAAATATCTGGCTGAGACGCCTCTCGATCGATCGCGGCAATCAACGTCAGGTAAATGAACTTGTAATGACCCACCGGATTCTGCACAGGTCAGGCTGCTAACATAAAGGTTTGTGCCGGCGTTTTCATCCCCAGTGCTTGATGGGGCCGGCGGTTGTTGTAAAACCCAATCCAATCCCCGATGACAC
>JAJZPK010000078.1 GCA_021811205.1 Pseudomonadota bacterium | reverse complement strand
CGAAAATGCATCTGGATCTCGCATCCGAATTCCTGTCCCCTTCACATCCATTTCTGATCGTCACATGCGGCCTGCCCGGGTCGGGAAAAACAACGCTTTCGCAGCAAATCCTGCAACGGTTCGGGGCGATCAGGCTGCGTTCCGACCTGGAAAGAAAGCGCATGGCGGGAATCAAGGCGCAGGACAGAAGCGGTTCCGGAATCGACTCCGGAATCTATTCCTCCGAATTTTCAAGATCCGTATATTCGGGATTGCTTCGGCTTGCGAAGATGCTTCTGATTTCGGGCTATCCGGTGATAGTAGATGCTGCATTTCTCGAAAAGGCTGAAAGGTTGCGCTTCGAGAAACTGGCCCAGGAAATTTGCGTGCCTTTCGCAATAGCAGCGCTCAAAACATCCAGAGGAACGCTCGTATCGCGCATCCTTTCACGAAGAGGCGATGCATCGGAAGCTGGAATCGCCGTTCTGGATGCCAAGGAAAAAATCGTCGAGCATCTGGATGCGGAAGAACTGCGTCATGCTGCCGAATTTTCGGAAAATGTCGAGCAATGGGACAGGCTCCTGGCCATCATCGGGAAGCGTGCGCCTTCCTCACTTCCCTGCTGAGATCGACGACGCTCATCGCATAGTAATAGCTTCGGTTGTATTTCGTGATGGCGAAAAAATTGCCTGTTCCGAGCCAGTATTCGGTCGGTTTGTTTCCATTTTCGAGGTCGACAAGGCCGAATAGCGAGTCCGGAACGGATGCATCAGGGAATACGCCTGCGCTCTCGAGGTCTTTCAGACTGAATTTCGCCGCAGAATTCCCTTCGAAGGCATGCCAGTCCTTCTTTCCGGAATCGATTCTGGCCGGAAATACCAGCCCTTCGTCTGCCTGCCAGCCATGCATGGCGAGGAAATTGGCGACGCTTCCGATCGCGTCAACCGGTGAATGCATCAGGTCGACCCTGCCGTCGCCGTCGAAATCGATGCCGTATTTCATGATGCTGCCCGGCATGAACTGGGGCAGTCCGATCGCGCCCGCGTAAGACCCGTAAAGACTCATGGGATCGATTCCGGAGCGCTTCGCGAAAACGAGCGCATTCTCGAGTTCGCTTCTGAAATACATCATCCTGGATTTTCTGTTGGGCGCTTCAGGATAGTCGAAAGCCAGGGTCGACAAGGCATCCATCACTCTGAAAGTGCCCGTATGACGTCCATAAAGCGTCTCTACGCCAATGATCGCGATGATGATCTCGGGCGGAACCGCGTATTTCCTGCTTGCCCTTGAAAGCGCATTCCTGTACCTGTCCCAGTAGCGCACCCCTTTTTCGACCCGAACCCTGTTGACAAACAGCGCCCGGTAGGCGCGCCAGTTTTTCGGCTTCGAAACCGCAGGCGCCGCGACCAGTCTGACGACTTCGTCAACCCGCTCCACTTTTCCGAAAAGAGATACCAGCCTTGCCTTGTCGAAACCGTGCACCTTCACCATTTTCCCGATGAAAGCCTCGACATCACGGCCATGCCCTATCCCCTGCGCGTGCAACTGCATCGAAAAAAGAGCAACAACGAACGAAAGGAGCAGCCTCATTGCGCTATTGTAATCCAGCCTGTTCGAAAATCCCTACACCTGATTATTCCTGACGGGTATAATGACCACACCATGATCATGGACTTGGCCCGATTCCCGGAAGAAATGCCTCTTGCCTCGGAGGATGAAGGCTTCCGGCTGATTTTCGAGCAGAGCCCGGTCGGCATTGCCGTAATCGACGTGAGCATGCGCGTCATGAGAGCCAATCCCGCTTTCTTCGAATTGCTTGGTTATTCGGAAGAAGAAATCACAGGGTGCAGAATTCCCCTACTCGTCCATGCCGATGATCGAATCAAAAGCAAGCATTTTCAATCCCAATTTCTGAAAGGCGAGATTTCGAGCTTCAAGGACGAAATACGCTATCTCAGGAAAGACGGCTCGGCTGTCTGGGCAAAGATCACGGCGGCTCCCCTGCTCGGCCATTCAAGCAAATGCTGCATTCTGTTCAGCGAAAACATCATGAGCGAAAAGCTGGCCGAGGAAAAGCGCATGGCCCATGCGGGCGTTCAGCGCAACACCCTGATCAGGGAGGTCAATCACCGCATCAAGAACAATATCCAGAGCGTGATCGGACTGCTGCGCTACCAGATGCGTCAGAACCCGGAGTTGTCCGCATCGATGCAGCAGGCCATCGAAAGACTGCATGCCGTGGCCATCGTTCACGGCATACAGGGTATTTCGAGGCTGGGGAATTGCTCTCTCGTCACGCTGGTCTCGCAGATATGCGATGCCGTTGAAGTGACCGGATATTGCCGCCCAAAGCTGCAGATCCTTCTATCCAAGGATGTGATTGTCGTCGAAGAGGAAAGCGTGCCGACTGCGCTGATCGTCAACGAACTCGTTGCCAATGCGATCAAGCATGGCAACATCAGGAAATCCCCGATCAGGGTGACGCTGGACGGAGACAGGAGGCGCGCATCGATCCGAATAGACAATGCGGCATCCGGACGAGACGTCTTCAAGATGGAAAGCGGAACCGGTCTCGGCACGGGATTGAATCTCGTCCATGCGCTGCTTCCGCCGATTGGTTCTTCGCTTTCCGTCAAGCCGGGGCACGGTGAAGTGACTGTCGAACTGACCCTGACTCAGCCCATCATCCGATAGCCATGAAAAAACATGTCCTGATCGCAGAAGACGACAGAGTCATCCTATTTGCGCTTTCGGAAGGCCTTGCCAGAGCAGGATACCGCACGACGACCGCATCCAACGGAGAGCACGCTTGGCAAGAAATCCAGAAGGAAATGCCCGACCTGATTCTTCTGGACATACGCATGCCGATCATGGACGGACTGGAAGTCGCAAAAAATGTGCGAACGATCTCGGAAGTGCCCATCGTGTTCTTGACAGCCCATTCAGACGCAGATCAGGTCGACAAGTCGGTGTCGGTCGGCGGCTTCGGCTATCTTGTCAAACCCCTGGAAATCCACCAGATCATCCCGATGATCGAACTCGCCCTCGCCAGGGGAAGTGAATTGCGTGCCTTGCGTTCGTCCGAAGCCGGACTTCAAAGCGCCTTGAACGGCTCAAGGGAAATCAGCGTCGCCATCGGCATGCTGAAGGAACGGCACAATCTTACCGAGGAAGAGGCATTCAATGCGTTGCGTGTCCATGCAAGGCGCCAAAGAAGGACAATACGTGACGTTGCCCGTGAAGTCGCCGACGGATCTATTGTGACAATTCCATGATTTATGATTATGACTATTTGACAAACGATAGTACGGATCATACAATTTTTACATCCGACCCAGACCCCGTTGGATTGCGTCCTGGCAATAGACCAGGCGGGCACAACGATGCACGGCAAGGGGAGGAAGTCAATGCGCAATGTCACCCTGTTCGAGGGGAATCGGCACAAGTTTCTTCTGCTCAATGAAAGCGATTCGGGCGAAGAAGACGGCATACGCTCCAACCAGTATCTGATTCAGCACGGCAATTCCGGCGTTTTGCTCGATCCGGGCGGATTCGGCGTCATGCCCCGAGTGCTCGCCGAAATGCTGCGCCACATCGGCCCGCAAGACGTGAAGGCCATCATACTCTCCCATCAGGATCCGGACATCGTCGGCGGCATCGCGACCTGGCTCGCGCTGACCTCGGCCTCCGTCTACGTTTCCAACATCTGGATGCGCTTCCTTCCCCATTACGGCATCAAGGAAATGAGCCGCTTCAAGGCACTTCCCGATGAAGGGATGCATTGCAGCGTCGCAGAGGACTTGGAACTCGATCTCATTCCCGCTCATTTCCTTCATTCGGAAGGTCAGATCAACGTTTACGATCCCGTATCAAAAATCCTGTTCAGCGGAGACATCGGAGCTGCCATGCTTCCGGACGGATGCGATCAAGTCTTTGTTGACGACTTCGAGGCCCACCGTCCCTACATCGAGCCATTTCACAGGCGCTACATGGGGGGCAATCGCGCCGCCAGGCTCTGGGCCGAAAGGATCTCGACGCTCGATATCGACATGATCGCTCCCCAGCACGGCCCGATCTACCGGGGAGATTCGGTCGCCGGTTTCGTCTCCTGGTTCCGCGAGCTCAAATGCGGCACTGACCTGATGACGAAAAACGGCTTTTCCCATACGGAGGCATCCTGATGCATACGCTCTCGCCCAGCATCATCGAAGAGATGCGCCAGAAAGTGGTGGAAAAATTCGCCTTCCTTTTCGAAAGCCAGACTTTCACCAACCATTTCGCCAACAATATCGGCAAACTGGTGCACAACATCAACGACGAGATCGGATACGATCTCAAGAAAAGCATTGATCTGATCGAAACTTCATCCCTCAGCGAGACGGAAAGAACGGCCATCACTTCCATCCTGAACAGCGCGATGCAAAGGAGTGGTAGGCTAGACCAGACGCTCGATCTCCTGCTCGGTGAAAGAGAGCGGCAATGGCAGAAGAACGACAGCCATCTTCAGCAGATCATGCTCGATTTCCACAAAACCACAAAGAACCTGCTCGGCACCCTGGTCGAGAAAGACCTGCTCGAACGCCAGAGCCAGGTTCTGGAGAGCATCATTCTTTCCCATGAAAAGGTCTCCCAATGGAAAGCCTTCATCCAGGAAATACTCACCGGCTTCAGATCCATCTTCCCGTTCAATTTCTTCTTCATCGCCTTCTCCGAAGAGCACGGACTTTCACTCTTCATCTACTATCTCGGAGATTATTCGGAGGAGGTCAAGGTTTCGGTCAGGAAACATCTGGCGAAGGAAATGATCGGGAAGCTCGGCCTGCCCATCGATGCCCCGCTCGACATCGAGGAATACCAGATCCAGGCCCCTGAAAAACTGGATGCTGCTGAAGATATTGAAATGATTGCCGTATCCGTTTCGGTTCCCGAATTCGAGAATCTCAACCTGGCCGGCCTGCTCGGCGTCGCCTATGGATCGGTCAAGAAGCTCACCCCTCTGGAAGCGAGCGTGATCCGATCCATCCTCGCCGTGATGGTGATGGTGGTGGGATCGAGCAAGGTGTTGAGCAAGACGATGTCGGAACTCGAATACTATTCGACGCACGACCCGCTCACCGGCCTTCACAACCGACGCTATTTCAACGAAATGCTGGAATACGAAATAGGCAGATCGGAGCGGCACAGGCACGAATTCTCAATCCTGATGCTCGATCTCGACGACTTCAAGGACGTCAACGACACCTATGGACATCCCTGCGGAGACGCCGTCCTCAAGCTTGCGGCTGAGGCCATGAATGCTTTCATGCGCAAGGGGGATCTCGTGACCAGAATAGGCGGAGATGAATTCGCGATCGTCCTGACTGAAACGGGAAAGGAAAACGCCCAGCTCGTCGCAGAAAAGCTGAGGACAGAACTCAAGAAAATCGCGTTCGAGGGAACGAATGGAAAAACCTTCCACATCACGACATCAATCGGCATCGTCACCTACCCGTCCGATGCCAAAAGCGCATCGGACCTGATGGCGGGCGTCGATCTCGGGCTTTACCGGGCAAAGGAAATGGGCAAGGACGGCGTTTGCATGCTCGATTCGCTCGATCAGCATATCCGCACCAACAGGGGGACGCGCAATTACGTCGAAACGTTGCGCGACGCCCTCAAGGATGACCGTGTCATCCCCTATTACCAGCCCATCGTCGACTGCAGGACGGGGAGACTCTTCGCCTATGAAACCCTTGCGAGACTCGTCGAGCCGGACGGGGGAACCATCTCCGCCGGCCAGTTCATCGAAACCATAGAACGGTACGGCCTCGGCAGGGAACTCGACCGCGTCATCATCAAGAAGGCGTTTTTCGCCCTGAAGGAAAGGATCGCCGAAGCCGGGCACTCATCCCGTCTCTTCATCAATCTTTCAGCCCAGGAAATCCAGGGAAGAGGCGTACTCGGATTTGCAGAGCAGCTGTGCAGCGAATATGGCATACCGGCGAATCTCGTCGTTTTCGAGATCCTCGAGCGGGATGCGATAGGCGACATGACGCACATGAGGAAATTCCTTTCCGACCTCAGGAAAAAGGGATTTTCCTTCGCACTGGACGATTTCGGCAGCGGCTACAATTCCTTCCATTATCTGAGGGAGCTGCATTTCGATTTCGTCAAGCTCGACGGCGCTTTCGTCCGCAACATCATTGATTCGAAGGTCGACAGCATCCTCGTGCAGAACCTGATCAGGCTTTGCCAGGGACTCGGCATCCTGACGATCGCGGAATTCGTAGAATCCGAGGAAGTATTGGAAGAACTCAGAAATATGGGCATCGATTACGCGCAGGGATACCATCTCGGGATCCCCGCTTCCCGAATGAAATGAGGAAATGATGAAGAACAATCAGCCAGTCACGCAAAGAGAAATCGATTACGACGAACATGTCGCACTCGTCTCGAAGACCGACTTGAAAGGGATCATCACCTACGTAAACGATGCCTTCGTGAATCTCTCCGGATTCACAAGGGAAGAGCTGATCGGCAAGAACCACAACATGGTGCGCCATCCCGACATGCCATCCTGGGCATTCGAGGATCTGTGGAAGACGGTCAAGAGCGGTCATCCCTGGCGAGGATTCGTCAAGAACCGGGCGAAGAACGGGGATCATTACTGGGTGCGCGCCACGGTCAGCCCGATCACCCACAAAGGAGAGATCACGGGATATCTTTCGCTGAGGAAAAAACCCTCCCGATCGGAAATTGCCGATGCGGAAGCGCTGTACAGGAATCCAAATCCGCCAAGAAAGCGGTTCTCCCCCCTGGAATGGTTCGGCAACCTGTCGCTGCAACTCAAGATCCAGCCCATCCTCCTGATCATTCTGGTCGGCGCGACCTTCGCCGTCTATTACCAGATGCGCTCGTCGATCATGGAAAACGTGCAAATGCGCGCTGAATCGACTGCCATGCAGGTGATCGATTCCGCGAACATGCTGATGGTCACGGGCATGATCTCCGACACGAACAACCGCAAGTTGATGATCAAGAAGATCATCGAAGGACAACACCTCAAATCGCTCAGACTGATCAGAACGGAACAGGTCGTTAGACAGTTCGGTCCGGGACTGCCCGAGGAGCACCTGAACGATCCCAAGGTCAGAGAAGTCATCGAGAATTCGGTGAAGGCGGGAAGGTCCATCCCCTACTTCGCGCTCGAACATATCGACGGAAAACCCGTATTCCGGGCGATCACTCCCTACATCGAGTCGCACGACTTCCACGAAACGGACTGCTTGATGTGCCACCAGGTGAAGGTCGGAAGCTCGAATGGCGCTTCCGATATCGTCATCGATCTTTCCAAGGAATTCGGGCATCTCGACAGGATCATCATCTATCTCGCAGCAGGTCAGCTGGTGCTCCAGATTTTCCTCTACTTCTTCCTGGGCTGGATCGCAAGACGCTTCGTCGCAGACCCTGTCGAAGAAATCAAGCAGCATCTAGAGGAAATCGTGGAAGGGGATTTCTCGCGCCAGGCCGACATTTCGAAGCGCGACGAAATGGGGGAACTGCTCTGTTCCATCCAGTCGACCAAGGTATTGATGGGCTCCGTGATCGACCAGATCAGCTCCGTCTCTTCAGAAATAGAAAAGCGCTCCCATCATCTTTCAGATGCCTCTTTCCAGGCAAACAAGGCCGCGCAAGCACAGTCTGAAGCTTCCCACAACATGGCATCAGGGATGGAACAGATTTCAGTCAGCATCGATCATGTCTCTGAAAATGCCGACGATGTGAGAAAAATATCGGTGGACTCGAGCTCGATCGCCTCAAGCGGGGGCGAAACAGTGCGTCAGGTGATCGCCGACATGGCGTCGATCGGCACTGAAGTCGTGCATGCTTCGGAAGCCATCAGGAATCTCGGTTCGAAAACGGAGGAGATCAAGGGAATCGTCCAGGTGATACGCGACATCGCCGATCAGACGAACCTGCTCGCCCTGAATGCGGCAATCGAGGCAGCGAGAGCAGGCGAGCAGGGCAGAGGATTCGCTGTCGTGGCTGACGAAGTCAGGAAGCTCGCTGAAAAAACCAGCAGTTCTACCCAGGAAATCGCTTCGACCATCAGCGGCATTCATGACGGCACGATGGGTGCGATCCGCATGATCGAATCGGTAGTCGAAAAGGTGAAGCACGGCGAGAATCTGGCTGGCGCAGCAGGAGAAGCCATTCTTGCGATCGGGGAAGGCGCTCAAAAGGTCAAAACCGGGGTGGACGACATTTCCAGCTCGATCAGGGAGCAGAGCATAGCCAGCCGCGAAGTCGCCGCCAACGTCGAAAGAATAGCCCAGATGTCGGAAGAAAGCAGCGAAGTCATCGCCCAGGTCGACGATACCGCGAACGCATTGAAGGAGCTTGTCTCAGCGCTCGAAGCGACGCTGGGAAGCTTCCGGATGTGATCAGGCGAGCACCTTCAGGACCTTGACTATCTCGAAAACCACGATGCCCACGGTAGCGATAACGACAGCGATCACCAGGTAGACAGAGCGCTTGGACATCAGAAAACCATCAGCCCTATGATGCCGAGCAGCAGCACTATGCCCGTCCCCAAGACGATCATGCCGCCCGTCAGCACCTTGGGCAGCACTGCTATAGCCAGAATCGCGATCAAAACGCCGATTGCCAATTGTTTGAACATTCCCCCTCCTTTTTGTCATTATGACGCAAAAAGTAAGGAATAAGTTTCATCGCATCAAAGATCCCCTTCGAATTCATCGATAGGAACGGGTTTCCCGAACAGGTATCCCTGGAAGCTGTGGCAGCCGTGCTTCTTGAGCAGCCTGAACTGCTCTTCCGTTTCAACCCCTTCCGAGATGACGTCCATGCCGATGATTCTGCCCATCTCGATGATCGTCCTGACGATCGCCTCCTTGCTTTCGTCGATTGCGATTTCCTTCACGAAGCTCTGGTCGATTTTCAGCCTGTTGAGCGGCAGCCTGAAGAGATAGGAAAGCGAAGAATAACCCGTACCGAAATCGTCCATGGAAAGCGAAACCCCCATTTCCTTGAGGGACTCCATCTTGGCGATGGAATCTTCGATGTCATCGAGCAAAACGCTTTCAGTGATTTCGATGTCGACGAGGGATGTGTCAAAGCACCTGCCGTTCAACAGCGCCCTCATGTCGGAGACGAAATTTTCCTGCTTGAACTCCTTGCCGCTCACATTGAATGAAACATGGAAATGCCTGGCATCTTCACGCCGCTGCCAAAGCTCGAGTTGTCTGCATACCGATTCCCTCACCCATTTTCCGATCTGGACGATGAGTCCCGTTTCCTCGCAAAGCGGAATGAAACTGGCAGGTGAAATCATTCCCTTCTCCGGGTGCATCCATCTGATGAGCGCCTCAGCGCCGATCACGCTTCCATTCCCGTCCACTTTCTTCTGGTAATAAAGCGAAAAATCTCCGCGCTCGAGGGCATGATGAAGCTCCCGTTCGGTCTCGGAGCGCCGCTCGAGCGCAGACTGCATGGCCGGATCGAAGAAGCGCACTGATTTTCTTCCGGACACCTTGGCCTGATACATCGCCATGTCGGCACGCCTCAGCACCTCGTCGCTTTCAGTTTCGCTTCCATCGAAAAGGCTCACGCCGACACTCCCGGAGCAAAGATATTCATTCCCTTGCATCCTGTAGGGTTTGGCGAGTGTCGCCGCAATCTTTTCGGCGACCCGCTTGGCTTGGGATGCTGCCTGATCCATGCCTGAATCGAGTTCCTCGATAATCACCACGAATTCGTCCCCCCCCAGCCTCGCGATGGTGTCCTCCTCTCTGACCGTCTCTCTTATCCTTTCGGCTGCCTCCTTGAGAAGGCCGTCTCCTGTTTCGTGGCCATAGGTATCGTTGACCGCCTTGAAATTGTCCAGATCGATGAACAGGAGCGCACCGAATACACTGTTTCTCGCACTCGATGCGAGCGCATGGCTCAGCCTGTCGAGAAGCAGTCTCCTGTTGGGAAGCCTGGTCAAGGGATCGTAAAAAGCGAGCTGGTATATCCTGTCCTGTGCATCCTTCTGGGTCGAGATATCGGAAAAGCTCGCGACAAAATGACTCAGCTTCCCTTCGCTGTTTCTCACCCCGGATATGCTGAGCCATTCGGGATAGATCTCCCCGCTCTTTCTCCTGTTCCATATCTCGCCCTGCCATTGCCCAGTACTGTTGATCTCTGCCCACATCTGGTTGTAGAAATCCTTCCCCTGACGCCCAGATTGAAGGATCTTCGGATTCTTTCCGGCCACTTCTTCCTGCGTATAACCCGTCACCTTCGTGAAGGATTCGTTCACCCTGAGGATGTTCGCCTTCGAATCGGTAATGATGACCCCTTCTCTCGATTCGAAAACCTTGGCGGCGATGCGCAATTCCTCCTCGGCACGCCTGCTTTTCGTGACATCCCGGAAATGCCATGCCCGACCGAAATAATGCCCATCCCTGGAAGAAATTGGGCAGGTATACCGGTCGATTATTCTGCCGTCGGCAAGCAATACTTCGTCGTGCCCCTGCTCTTCCCGATTCCCGTAGACTTCCCTGACTCTGGAAAGGAATGAATCGCCCCGGGTTTTGAGGAGGCTCCGACATCTGAGAGAATGGAGTCCTTATGAA
>JAJZPK010000077.1 GCA_021811205.1 Pseudomonadota bacterium | reverse complement strand
ATGCCGGTGATCATCTCGGTAACGGGATGCTCGACCTGAACGCGCGTGTTCATCTCGATGAAATAGAATTCGTCGTTTTCGTAAAGGAATTCGAATGTTCCTGCGCCGCGATAGCCTATCTTGCGGCAAGCATCGGCGCACCGCTCCCCGATCTTGTTTCTCAGGCGAAGCGGAATGCCATGCGCAGGCGCTTCCTCGATGATTTTCTGATGGCGGCGCTGCATCGAACAATCACGCTCACCGAGATGAACGGCATTTCCGTGCTCGTCGGCAAGCACCTGAATTTCGATGTGCCGCGGATTTTCCAGGTATTTCTCGACATAAACCATGGGATTGCCAAATGCGGACTGCGCTTCGCTACGCGTCATCGTCACTGCGTTCAGCAGGGCGGCTTCAGTATGCACGACCCGCATGCCGCGCCCACCTCCGCCGCCTGCGGCCTTGATGATCACCGGATACCCTATCGAGCGCACGATTTTCACGATTTCCGCAGGAGAATCGGGAAGCGCTTCATCGAAACCAGGCACGCAAGGAACGCCCGCACGCTTCATCGCGTTTTTCGCGCTGACCTTGTCTCCCATCATCCTGATGGTGTCTGGACGAGGACCGATAAAAACAAAACCGCTCTTTTCCACGCGCTCCGCGAAATCGGCATTTTCCGAAAGGAATCCATATCCTGGATGAATCGCTTGAGCATCCGTCACCTCCGCTGCGCTGATGATTGCCGGAATATTGAGGTAACTCAAGGAAGATGGGGCTGGGCCGATGCAGACAGACTCGTCGGCGAGTCTGACGTATTTCGCATCAGCATCAGCCTCCGAATGTACGGCGACCGTCTTGATGTTGAGTTCGCGGCAGGCGCGCTGGATCCTGAGCGCGATCTCCCCCCTGTTGGCTATCAGAATTTTTTCGAACATCAAAAGGTCCCGATCATTCGATCACGAACAGCGGCTCACCGTATTCGACAGGCTGGCCGTTCTCAACAAGGATCGCCTTGATCACGCCTGACTTGTCCGCCTCTATCTCGTTCAAGAGCTTCATCGCCTCGATGATGCAGAGCGTGCTCCCTGCTTCCACTCGACTCCCCACCTCGACGAAAGCATCAGCGCCCGGTGAAGGCGAGCGGTAGAATGTACCCACCATCGGGGATTTTAGAACGTGACCGGAAAGCTCCTCTGCAGCAGGCGCCGCCTGCGGAGCTGCCGGCGCAGGCGCAGCTGCTGCGCTCACATGGTGCACCACGGGTGGCGGGGCATACACGGGATGGGACGCACGGCTGATGCGTACGGTTTCCTCGCCTTCGGTGATCTCAAGCTCCGATATGCCGGACTGCTCGACGAGATCAATCAATTTCTTCAGCTTTCTCAAATCCATAATTCAATCCCCGGGTTGAAGCGCGTAGTTGAGCGCAAGCTCGTACCCTTTCGCGCCCAAACCACTGATCACACCGACGGCGAGATCGGAGAAATAGGATTCGGCACGAAAGGGTTCGCGAGCGAAAATATTGGAAAGGTGCACTTCGATGAATGGCAGCGCAACGGCGGCAAGCGCATCGCGCATCGCCACGCTGGTATGCGTGTAGGCGGCCGGGTTGATGATGATGAATTCAGTGCCGTCACCCCTTGCCGCCTGGATGCGGTCGATCAGCGCGGATTCGGCATTGCTCTGGTAAGCGGACAGCCTGGCGCCCGCCTCAGCGGCAATCACTGCCAGACGGGCATTGATTGCATCAAGGGTATCGCCGCCGTAAATTTCAGGTTCGCGTGTTCCCAACAAATTGAGGTTGGGGCCATGCAGTACGAGTATGTTTTTCACCGCGCAAGTTTGCCGCAATTGGACGCGATTGTCCAGCCGCCTTTTGACGTCATGTTCAGAGCAGTTTACCGACGATGCCGTCGAGTTCTTCCTCGGGCCATGCGCCCACATGGGTCGCGACGACTTCGCCTTTCCTGTCGAAAACCACGGTATACGGAAGACCCGAAAGGTTCAGCACGCTGGAGTTCTCATCAACCAGGACAGGGTAGTTCACGCCTATCTTTTTTGCAAACGCCCCCGCCTTGTCGGCGCTGTCCACGGCAATGCCGACAAACGTCAGCCCCCTGCTCTGATATTTCTTCTGAAGATCGACGAATCCCGGCATTTCAGCGCGACAGGGAGGGCACCAGGAGGCCCAGAAATTGACCACCAGCACCCTGCCCCGCCATTGCCCAAGCGCCTGCATTTTCCCCGTCAAGTCGGGCAGATCAGCCTTGAGCACCGCCTCTTCTCGCCGCCTGTTCTCATCTCCGCCCGGATTGAAGTAAGCCATATAGAGCATCAATGCCGCCACAACAGCAGCGATAACGACATAGAATTTTTTCATGAAATCACCGAGCCCAGCGCCGAGAGGAAGGATTCCGTTTTCTGTTCGCCTACCAAATGAAGCGCATCATTGCCGTTCCTGTCGAAAAAAACGATGCCCGGCGGTCCGAACAGGCTGAATTTCCTGAGCAGCGCCGCATCATCCGGGGAGTTTTTCGTCACGTCCGCCTGCAGCAGCACCACGTCCTTCAGTTTCTCCTTGACTCTGGCATCAGCGAAAGCAGTGCGCTCCATTTCCTTGCAGGAAATGCACCAGTCCGCATAAAAGTCGAGCATCACGTATTTTCCCCTGCTCGCTTCCAGCCGGCTATCGAGCTCAGCGAGATTTTTGACCCTTTCGAAATGCACACCTTCGGGTGAAGCCGCTGCCGTTCTCAATCCCGCGAGCGGCTGAAGGATATCGCGCCCGCCGCTGAGTGCACCGACGAGAAGCGCCGCGCCAAGCAAGAGCGCGATGAGCCCGACCCCCTTGCCGAACTTCCTGAAGCCTGATGAACCGTGCGGGAGGGGATCTATTGCATGCAGGTAGATTGCGGAGACGATCAGAAGCGCTGCCCACAGCAACATGTTGAAGACAGGCGGGATGACTGGAGAGACCATCCAGATCGCAAGCCCTATCAGCAGAACGCCGAAGAAATTCTTGACCGATTGCATCCAAGGGCCCGCCTTGGGCAAAAGCGATCCTGCGGAAACGCCTATTGCGAGAAGCGGCAACCCCATTCCGATGCCCATCGCGAAAAGTGCCGAGCCGCCAAGCAGAACGTCATGCGTCTTGCCTATATAAAGGAGCGCGCCCGCAAGCGGCGCTGCG
This sequence comes from Pseudomonadota bacterium, assembly GCA_021811205.1. The sequence goes on along the minus strand of JAJZPK010000077.1, from coordinate 7,510 downwards.
CAGCATGGGCCAACAATCAGCGCAGAGAGCGCCCCCATCAGAAACACGCCGGAAAGATGACCGCCCCGCAGCCTGTTGCTTGCGTCTGACAATCTGCTCTGCAGAAATGTCGGCAGTTGCAGCTCGTAGAAGCCGAACATGGAAAACGCCAGCAGAACGAAAATGAGCGAGAAGGAGCCCAGCACCCAGGGATTCTGCATTGCATCGGACACCAGAACGCCTGAAAATCCGGCGATGACTCCGGCAATCGCATAAACGATAGCCAGGCCCAGCACATAAGCCAACGAAAGGAAAAAACCCTTCGATCTCGTCATCTTTCCGCCGTGCCCGACGATGATCCCTGAAAGAATGGGAATCATGGGGAAAGTGCACGGGGTAAGCGCGAGGAGCAGACCGAATCCCACGAAGCTCGCCAATATCAGCCAGTAGTTCCCCCCCGTGAAAAGCGCGGAGATTTGCGACGACTCGTCGAAGCTTGCATGGGCGCCTCCAGCAGGCAACTGCAGATCGAACTGCTTTGTCATCGGTTCATAGCACAAGCCTTTTCCGCTGCAGCCCTGATAAGTCACAACGAGCAGCAGAGCGCCGGTTGCAGTCTTGTCCCTGTCCAGAACAAGAACGGCACGGAAAGGGTGATGATAGACCATCGTCCTGCCCAGATTGAGGTCGTCCTTCATCTCACCGACAGGCAGGTCGATGCGCGCGATTTTGAGTCCCGGCGCATTCTGCAGTTCGAATTTCAGTCTTGCACGATAGAGGTAGTACCCATCGGCAGGCGCAAAATCGACGGCAACCGAATTGCCATCCCTGGCCTTTGCGCCCACCTTGAACGCTTCATCGGGTGACAGAAACTTCGGGGCCTTGCCAAAGATATCCGTTTTGATGTCGGACAGCAAAGACGCGGCATCCGCCTGTACCGTACTGGTCAAACACAGAAAAAGGATTAGAATAATGCGGAGAAGGGACATGGTTCTGCTCTATCAGAGTGTCTGGGAAGCGATCCACCTCAGATATTCCGGCGAACCGTCGGAAAAAGAGACAGCGACGATCTCCGGAAGTTCATAAGGATGGTCATCTAAAATCGCGGCCTCGACCGATCGGTAAAGCCGGGATTGCGTCTTGATCAGAAGCGGCACCTCGCGCGCCGACTCTGTCTTGCCTTCCCAGACGTAAATCGAATCGCACTCCGCCATGATGTTGACGCAGGCGGCCAGGCGGGAATCGACGAGCTTCCTGGCGAGGGCTTCAGCCTTGTCCCTGTCCGGCATATTGGTGATGACGAGCATCGCGTCCATAGGAAACTGTCTTGAAAAATTTGCTGCTCATTTTACTCGGTTTTTCTTTTCTGGAAATTTATTTTCTGATCAAGCTGGCTGAACATATCGGCAGTTTGCCCGTTATTTTGCTTCTGGCGGCCAGCGCTTTCGGTGGATGGCAGCTGATCCGCGGCGAATTCCACTCCCTTCTGAACCGGGCCTTCGCCCCTGCCCCGCTACAGCTGAATGAATTTCCGGCAAGAAAGCTTGTTGCAGGCATTTTGCTGATCGTTCCCGGCATTATCACGGATATTGCCGCCATCATCCTGCTTTTGTGGCCCAGAAAGCCGGACGCCCCTGAGCATGGCGTCATCGAGGGTAGATACCACAGGATTGATTAGCGCACGCCATCCGACACGCGGGGATACCTGAGCAACACGCCAAGCTCCTTCTTCATCCTGGCGTTGTCCAGCCGCCTGGACTCCGACATGAACGAATACATCGATTCCGGAACGGCTTGCCTCAGCGCCTCTCTGGGCAATCGACCGGGTTTCGGAAGATCGCACCTTTTCGCCAGAAGATCAAAATAATCACCCATCTTCATGGAAGAATCGTCGCTGACATTGTATATCCTCCCGTTCGAGCCATGATGCAGCGCTCGGATTGCGATGCGCGCCAGGTCTTCCGCATGAATGTGGTTGGTATAGACGTCTTCCGATTCCACCAGCACGGGAAGGCTCAGCCTGGAAAGCGAAATCCGCTCCTGCGAATAGATGCCGGGAACGCGCAAGAGGCACGCCCTCACCCCGTTTTTCCCGCCCCATTGCCTGATGCGACGCTCCGCATCGAGCCGCCTTTCAGCTCGTTCGGTCTGAGGCCTCGCCTTCCTGGTTTCAGCGACATGCCCCCCCTCGCAGTCACCGTAAACCCCGCTTGTGCTGATATACACAAGACGTTGTGGTACGATATCGCCTTTTGATAAGGCCGCCAGCAGATTCCGCGTTCTGACGTCTTCTCTGCCCGAGCGTCCCGGGGGGGCGAAGTGCAGAACGTCCTGCGCAATGCCGGCGATTCGAATCAGGCTGCAAGGCCTGTCGAGATCGCCGTATATCGGCGTGATGCCCGCCTCCCGCAACGCAGGAAAGCGTTCGAGGGAATGCGACAAGGCAAAGAGTCGATAGTGGCCGGCCAGCAGACGAGCTGCACGCAACCCGATGTCGCCGCAGCCGACAATAAGCAAATTTCTCATAGGTTATAGATTCTACAATTTCGCCAGTCCCGGCAACAGGGGAAAACATGTCGTTCAGAGTCACCATCAAAGCCAGCCAGCACGCCTTTTCCAACCAGGAAGACGAGACAATACTCGAAGCCGCCTTGCGGGAAGGATACGAGCTTCCCTACGGCTGCCGGAACGGGGCATGCGGTTCCTGCAAGGGCAAGGTCGCCGAAGGCAAGGTTGCGCTTGGCAAGCATGACAAATCAGCACTGAGCGACTCGGAAATCGCTGAAGGCATGACGCTTTTCTGCTGCGCAAAACCGCTCTCCGACCTCGTCATCGAATGCAGGGAAATCAAGGCGGCCAAGGACATACAGGTAAAAACGCTGCCCTGCAGGGTGCAGAAGCTGGACCGCATTGCGGACACCATGGTGATCCACCTCAAGCTCCCTTCCAGCGAGCGACTCCAGTTCATGGCCGGACAGTATATCGACATTTTGCTCAAAGACGGCAAGCGCCGCAGTTTTTCCCTGGCCAATGCCCCGCACGATGATGAAATGCTTGAACTTCACGTCAAGAATGTCGCCGGCGGGAGCTTCACCCAGCATGTCTTCACCGACATGAAAGAAAAGGACATCCTGCGCTTCGAAGGTCCGCTCGGCACATTTTGCCTTGACGAAGAATCGGAAAGACCGATCGTTTTCGTCGCAAGCGGAACGGGCTTCGCCCCCATCAAGAGCATCGTCGAGCACGCCTTCCATATCGGCATGGCGCGCAATATGACGCTTTACTGGGGCGCCAACACGCTTGCCGACCTCTACATGACCGACCTCCCGAAAAAATGGGCTGAAATGCACGCAAATTTCAGCTTCGTTCCTGTCTTGTCCGATCCGCAACCCAACGATCATTGGACCGGCAGGACCGGGTTCGTCCATCACGCCGTCATGGAAGATTTCGCCGACCTGTCCGGCCACCAGGTCTATGCCTGCGGCTCCCCTGTCGTCGTCCAGGCCGCCCACAAGGATTTCACTTCGCAAAGAGGCTTGCCGGAAGACCAGTTCTTCTCGGACGCATTCACTTTTTCCCCGAAATAGGCTGATTTTAATGAATACACTGATTTGCGGCTCCATCGCATACGACACCATCATGGTCTTCCATGACGAATTCAGGAAACATATCCTTCCCGAGCAGATTCACATCCTGAATGTTGCTTTCCTGGTGCCCGATATGCGGCGGGAATTCGGCGGCTGCGCCGGAAACATCGCCTACAACCTGAAAATGCTGGGCGGATCGCCTCTTGTCATGGCCACTGTCGGTGATGACCACCAGCCCTATTCATACAGGATGGAAAAACTCGGTCTGATTGCCACGCACGTCAGGCATGTCGAAGGCACGTTCTGCGCCCAGGCATTCATCACAACCGACGTGAAGGACAATCAGATCACGGCATTCCATCCCGGCGCGATGAACCACTCCCACCTCAACAGCGTGCTCGATGCCAAGGATGTGAAACTCGGCATCGTCTCTCCCGACGGAAGGGATGGAATGCTGAAGCATGCTCAGGAATTTTTCGAAGCCGGCATTCCATTCGTCTTCGACCCAGGTCAGGGCATGCCGATGTTCGACGGAGGCGAGCTCATGGCCTTCATCGACAAGGCTGACTATCTCACCGTCAACGACTACGAAGCGAAGATGCTGCAGGAAAAGACCGGCAGAACGATCGAGGATCTCTCAAAGCATGTCAAGGCGCTCATCGTCACGCTGGGCTCGGAAGGTTCTCTGATCCATGCGGGTAACAAGGAAATCAGGATTCCCGCAGTCGCGCCCGATGCCGTTCTCGACCCTACCGGATGCGGGGACGCCTACCGTGCAGGCCTCCTTTACGGCATTGCGAACGATCTCGACTGGGAAACAACCGGCAGGCTCGCTTCCCTTCTGGGATCGATCAAGATCGCCCATCGCGGCGGACAGAATCACGAAATGGACATGGCCGAGATAAAACGCCTTTACAGGAAAGCCTTCGGATCCGACCTGTAACCAAAGTGTCACCGATTCGTCACTAGCCTGTCACCTGGGGCGCTTAATGTTTTACCAACACATATCGGAGGTAAAACATGCTGCTCCAGGAACTCCAGGAATCCCAGAACGCAGGCAAGAAATTGTCGCTGCATTTCGCAAGATCCATGTCCGAAGTCGTGGAAGCGCAAAAGCTTCGGCACCGTGTCTTTGCCGAAGAGATGGGCGCCCGTCTTGAGACCCGCGAAGAAGGGGTGGACAGCGACATATTCGATCCGTTCTGCCAACACCTTCTGGTCCGTGACGAAGAAACCAATGAAGTGGTCGGCACCTATCGGATTCTCGACAGCATGCAGGCGAAAAAGATCGGCGGATTCTATTCCGATGACGAATTCGACCTCACCCGTCTCAATCATCTGCGCGCCAACATGGTCGAAGTCGGCAGATCTTGCGTCCATCCCGATTACCGGAACGGTGCGACCATCACCCTGCTCTGGTCAGGAATCGCCCAGTACATGCAGGCCCACCATTACCAGTACCTGATCGGTTGCGCGAGCATCTCGATGACGGACGGCGGTCATATCGCAGCAAGCATCTATAACAGGATCAGGCAAAAGCACCTGAGCCCCCCTGAATACCGTGTTTTCCCGCGCTGCGCCCTGCCCCTTGATGCGCTCAACGGCAATCTCGATCCTGCGCTTCCCCCGCTGCTTAAAGGCTATCTCCGCCTCGGGGCTTACGTCTGCGGGGATCCCGCATGGGATCCCGATTTCAACACGGCCGACCTCCTGATGATGCTGCCGCTCTCCAAGATGGCCTCCCGGTACGAGCGACATTTCATGAGGAAATCCTCGAGTGCGCTGATCCCCGCCTGATATTCCCTGGACTGAAAACGGAGTACGCTCTAGAATCGGGCATGGCTCCAGGAATGCATCACGCGATCAGGGCAATTCGGCTGACCCGTCTCGGCATCCATCTCGTCTTGGGCATCCTGACCGTGAGCACCGTATTCGCGGTCAGCGGCAAGAGGCGAAGGCAGCGGCTTGTGCGGAACTGGTCAAGCAAGCTGCTGAGAATCCTCAATGTTTCCCTCTCGGTGAGGGGAACTCCTCCGAAATCGCAAGCCCTCCTGGTCGCAAACCATGTCTCCTGGCTCGACATCTACCTCATCAATGCGGTCTGCCCGCCGCGCTTCGTCGCGAAATCCGAAATCAGATCCTGGCCTGCCATAGGCTGGCTCAGCGAAAAGACTGGAGTGCTGTTCGTAGAGCGGGGCAGCCGTCTTGATACGGGAAGGATGAATAGCGTGATTGCGGATGCCATTGCCTCGGGCGACATCGTCGCGGTTTTTCCGGAAGGGACGACAAGCGACGGCCGTTCGATACTGAGTTTCAGGGCGCCGCTGCTCGAGCCAGCCCGCTCGTCCAGCCTCCACCCCGCAGCAATCCGCTATGTCACTGCGGAAGGCGAAGTAGACACGCAGGTGGCTTATGCCGGAGACACTTCCTTCGGTGAATCGCTCTGGGCAATACTCGGACAGAAAAAAATCCATGCCGAACTCGTTTTCATCAAAGCGATAGAAGTGGCTGGGAAAGACAGGAAGATGCTCGCACGGCAGGCAGAATCGATCATTGCGGAAGCACTAGATCTGCCCATGCCTTGCAGGGCACCTGGAACACCCGGCGATCTTCGAGCCTGACGGCTGTCAGCGCACCGCCCCACAGGCAGCCTGTATCAAGCGCCATCAGGTTTTCTCTCGTCACGAGCCCCAGGGCAGACCAGTGCCCGAAAACGATCATGGAACCTGCCCAGGCAGGATCGGGCACGTCGAACCAGGGAAGGTAGCCTTCCGGCGTCTTGTCGAGTCCGCCCTTGTGCGAGAATTCCATGCTGCCGCGAGGCGTGCAGAAACGCATCCTGGTCATGGCATTGATGATGACCCTGAACCGCGCATGACCGGACAGCTCGTCACTCCATTCATGAGGCTTGTTGCCATACATGTTGGCCATGAGGTCGAGTCGGTCCGGGCCTCGCAGGGTTTCCTCGACTTCTGCAGCGAGCCTTGAAGCCTCATCCGCACTCCATTGGGGAAGAAGCCCCGCATGAACCAGGACCTTGTTGTCTTCTCTGTGAAGGAGTGGGCGATGGCGCAACCAGGCTATCAATTCCTCACGGTCCGGCGCATCCAGCACGTCATGAACGGTGTCACTCCTGTGCAGTTTCTCCATGCCGTCCGCGACCATCAGCAGATGAAGGTCATGGTTGCCGAGTACGCTCAGGGCGGAACCCCAGAGCGACTTGACGAAACGCAAGACGCCTGCCGAATCAGGTCCTCTGTTGACGAGGTCGCCGACGAACCACAGCCTGTCGCAGGCCGGATCGAAGCAGATCAACTCGACCAGCGCCTTCAGTTCGTGGCTACAGCCTTGTACGTCGCCGATGACATAGGTCGGCATGGGCGCCTAGCGCCCGGCTCTACTTGGCATGCGATACCATGTAATGGACCGCCGCCTTCACTTCACCATCGGTCAGACTGCTCTTGCCGCCTCTAGCGGGCATCATGCGGATGCCGTGAAGCGCATGCTGGACCAGCGTGGCTTCGCCCTGCTTGATCCTGGGCGCCCAGGCCGCCTTGTCGCCGAATTTAGGGGCACCCATGACACCTGCAGTGTGACACGCCGTGCAGACGCTATTGAAAACCTGCTCGCCGGTCATTTCCGCGTGGGTAACGGCGGGGAGGAATGCGAATGCAACAACGGGAAGAAATTTGAATGCTTTCATGATGATCCCCTTTTGGTATATTAGGCAATGTTTATTTTAGTCCCCATTGCCAGTAAGGTAAAGGAAAATGGGGGCCGTGTGATAGAATAGCGCCGTTTTGTTGCATTTTCTCACGCGCCCGTAGCTCAGTTGGATAGAGCGTTGGTTTCCGAAGCCAAAGGCCACAGGTTCGACTCCTGTCGGGCGCGCCAGTCATGGATAAAAGTGGGCACTTGACCGGTGCCCATTTTTACTTGGTGAA
>JAJZPK010000076.1 GCA_021811205.1 Pseudomonadota bacterium | reverse complement strand
GGGCCGCGACCTGGCTGCGCTCGGCGAGCTTCCTCACTTCGGCCGCGACCACCGCGAATCCCTTGCCGTGCTCCCCTGCCCGTGCAGCTTCGATCGCCGCATTCAGGGCAAGCAGATTCGTCTGATAAGCGATGTCGTCGATGATGCTGATCTTGTCTGCAATCTGCTTCATCGCCTCGACCGTATCCTTCACCGACTCCCCGCCTTCAGTCGCCTGTTTTGCGGCGGTCGAGGCCATGCCGTCAGTGACCTTGGCATTCTCCGTATTCTGGCTGATGGACGCCGTCATCTGCTCGATCGATGCGGAAGTTTCCTCGACGGAAGCCGCCTGCTCGGAAGTCGCCTGGGACATGCTCTGTGCTGTCGCCGAAACTTCTTCGGAAGCCGATGCTAGCGCAGACGCCGAATTTCGCACTTCGGTGATGACCTGGGTGAGCTTGGCCACCATGGTCTGCATCGCTTCGAGCAGCATGCCGGTCTCGTCCTTCGAATCCACCCTCACCTTCACGGCCAGGTTGCCTTCGGAAAGATGGCCGGCCACTTCGACGGCTTCAGCAAGCGGCCTCGTGATCATCCTGGTCAGCCACCAGGCGAAGGCGATCGTCAGCACGACTGCTGCAATGGAAATGGTCAGCACGATCGATTTCGCAGCGCTCGCCGTCTCGAGGATGGCCTTGCCCGATTCGTCGGACAATTCCTTCTGGGAATCGGCGAAAGCCGTGTAGGCTTCCAGGTCCGCGTCGGCCTCTTTTCCGTAGTCGCCGAAAAGGTAGGCAGTCGCCTTCTCGGAACTGTAGGTCGGGGATGAGCTGTTCGCGAGCGGCATGATCGTGTCCAGCACTTCGTCGAACTTGGCCCGCGCCTGCTCCGACTTCTCGAATAGCGCTTTCCCCTTTTCGGTGCTGATCATGGGCTTGATCTTCTCGTTGAGTTCCGCGTTCTTCTTCCTCAGCTCCTGGATCTTGTCCATGCAGGATTTCTCGAATGCCTTGTCGGTGGAGAGAATCAGATCCCTGACGCATCGCCCGATTTCGAGCGTGTTCTTCATGACCTCGTCGGCCATGGAAACCATGGGGATGCGATCGTTGACGATGACGTTCGCCGAAGAAGAAATGCCCGTGATGCGAATGAGCGAAATCGACGAAACGGTGATGAGAAGCGCCAGAACGAACGCAAAACCTGCGCCGAGCTTCATGCCTATCCTGAGATTCTTGAACATGTTTACCCCCTTTGAATGAAATTGAGATTCAGACTGCCAATACCTTCTGTTCGCGGTCTCCCGCCTGCTGCACGAGGCGCTGCACGTCCAGAATCAGCGCGACTTCTCCGCTGCCCAGGATGGTGAAACCGCCTATTCCCCTGACGCCCCCGAACATTTTTCCGAGCGGCTTGATCACGGTCTGCAGTTCCCCCTGCAAGGCATCCACCACAAGCCCTGCCCTGTTTCCCGCATACTGGACGACTACCACGTTCTGACGCTTGGGCGCCATTCCCGACACTTCGAACAGATCGCGAAGCCTGAGATAGGGAAGCACTTCCCCCCTCAGGTTGAGGTATCCAGACTCGCCGGATTCCTTCTCAGCATCCTCCAGCTCGATGCATTCGACGACCATGTCGAGCGGAATGACGTAGCTCGATTCGCCCACCCCGACCTGGAAGCCGTCGATGATGGACAAGGTGAGCGGAAGACGGATTCTTGTCGTGGTTCCTTTTCCTTCCTCGCTTTCGAGCTCGATGCTTCCCCTGAGATCCTGGATGTTGCGCCTCACCACATCCATGCCGACGCCGCGGCCAGACAGGTTGCTCACCTTGTCCGCGGTCGAGAACCCCGCCTCGAAAATCAGCTGGTAGACCTCCTTGTCGGAAAGCTCCGCATCGGGCGATACGATCCCCTTCTCCACGGCCTTCGCGAATATCTTCGACCTGTTGAGCCCGCCGCCGTCGTCCGAGACCTCGATGACGATGCTCCCGGAATCGTGGTAGGCGTTGAGCTTCAGCGTGCCGCAGGCTGACTTCCCTCTCGACTGCCTGACATCGAGCGCTTCGATGCCGTGGTCCATCGAATTTCTGACGAGATGGGTGAGCGGGTCGCCGATTTTCTCGACGACCGTCTTGTCGAGTTCGGTTTCCGCCCCGCTGATCTCCAGCCTGATTTCCTTGCCGAGCTCGCGGCTGACGTCGCGCACGACGCGCTGGAATTTGTTGAAGGTTGCACCGATCTGGACCATCCTGAGGGACAACGCAGTATCCCTGACTTCCTCGACCATGCGCGACATGGTCGATGTGACTTCAAGAAGATCGGACATCCCCGCCCTCTGTGCGATGAGGCTTGCGCTGGAGCCTACTATGATGAGTTCCCCGACGAGGTCGATAAGCTGATCGAGCTTGTTCGAATCGACCCGGATCAGGCTGAGTTCTCCGCTTTTCGCCTCCCTTCCCTGCTTCTGCTTCTCAAGCGCCGCTTCCACAACGGGTACCTGGACCATGCTCTGTTCGACGAGCACTTCGCCTATCGGGCGTCCCGACTGGATGCTCAATGCCTCATCGAGCTCGTTCTTCGTCAGGGTGCCGCACTTGACCAGAATGTCGCCTACGCGCATGTCGTCTTCTGGCAATGCCATGATGAGTTCCTGGTATTCTCCGATCATGCTGTGCGGCGGAAGGATGCTTATCCTGCAGTCATCCTGGACAAATTCGAAGACGTTCTCGATGGAAGCCTTGTCCGCATCGCTCTCGAATGCGATTTCAAAGCCCAGATAACAGGACTCGGGGTCCATCTCAGAAAGATGCGGAACCTTGTCGGTCAGGGTATGGATGCTGACTATTCTTCCAATTTTCCCGAGGTAGCGGATGAATGAGAGCGGATCCATGCCGAAGCGCAACACGTCCTGGCCGAACCTGAGCGAAATGTGCCAGCAGTCGGACTCGACTTCCCCGCCGATGCTTTCGACCTTCGCTTCGCTTTGCACGGGAATTGCCGCCTTTTTCTCCCCGCCCAGATAGCCGGTCAGCCTTGCGGTCAGCGCTCCACCGGAAACCTCCTCTTCGTCGGAAGGAAGGGTGTTTTGCGCGACGCATTCGATGAGCCTGCCAAGATGGTCGCAGACCTCCAGCATCAGCGCGACCATTTCGCCTTCCATCTTCAGTTCGTTCGACCTGACCTTGTCCAGGACGCTCTCGGCGTTGTGGGTGAAGCCGACGACGAAATCCAGACCGAATAGCCCTGCGGACCCCTTGATGGTGTGCGCGGCACGGAAGATGGCATTGATGGCATCTCCGTCAGTTGCGCCTCTCTCGATGTCGAGCAGGGATTCCTCCATGTTCTGAAGCAATTCCCTGGCTTCAATGACGAATGTGTTGAGTACCTCGTCCAGATCCATGTTTTCCCCCTCAATGCGTGGTGATGAGCACCGGATCTCCGAAGAACCCGGCGAGATCTGCAAGTTCAAGCGCATCCTGGACGGCCGAACTGTGCCCTGTGAAGCTGAGAGGGATGTCTCGCGCGATGGATTCGAGCTTCATGGCCACCATGAGCTGCAGCCCGGAAGAATCGATTTCAGAGACACCGGAAAGATCGATCTCGATCTTTTTTTCCGTTGCGTAAACGGGAAGCAGTTCAAGTTTCAATTCGGATGCCCTGGAAATGGTCATTTCACCTTCGATAACAATCTTTTTCATGGCTTCCTCCTCAGGGTGCGACCAGCTTTGAAACAGCGGAAAGCATCTGCTCCGGCTTGAACGGCTTGACCACCCAGGCTTTCGCGCCTGCTGCCTGCCCTTCCTTTTTCATGTTTTCTCCGGCCTCGGTGGTCAGCATGATGACTGGCGTGAACTTGTAGGCAGGCAACTTCTTCGCCTCCTTGACGAAAGTGATGCCGTCCATGTTGGGCATGTTCACATCGCTGATGATGAGATTGATTTTCTGCCCGTTGAGCTTCGAGAGCGCATCCTTCCCGTCGCAAGCCTCGATGACGGAATAGCCCGCTCCCTTCAGCGCAATGCTGACCACCTGCCTGAGTGAAGTGGAATCGTCGATTACGAGTATGGTTGCCATGGTTTCTCCTCAAAAAAATGTGATTTCATCTTCGGCAGCACTGACCTCTCCGCCGTGGTTCGCCAACTCCTCCTGGGTTGCATAGCTGCTTTCCAGATCTGCGAGTATCTTTCCGGATTCGATCGGATCGAGCCTGCCGCTCTCCCTGTAGCTCGCCTGCTTTTCCTTCAGCCTTTCCGGGAAATCTGCAATGCTGTCCCTCACGTGCGAAAGGATCTGGCTCACCCTGTCCTGGAACTGCAGCTGGACGATGGACTCTGTCACTTCCACCTTGATGTTTTCTCCAGTGCTGCGCAGAATTCCGGCCGATGATGCAAGCTGGTCGGTAACGTCCCTGAATTCTCCGAGAACGCCCTTGATCGACTCCTCGGCCTTGCCGACCGAGGCCGTTTCCCTGTCAGCAGATTCTTCTGCGGCAGCGAATGCGGAAGCGATGGCGCGGCTGATGGCATCTATCTTTTCCGTGATGCTCTTTCCGCTATCACCGGATTTGTTTGAAAGTTTCCTGACTTCGTCGGCCACGACGGCGAATCCTCTTCCAGATTCACCCGCCCTTGCCGCCTCGATGGCCGCATTCAAGGCAAGCAGATTGGTCTGGTCTGCGATGTCGGCCACGCTTGAGGCCATGCCTTTGAGCTGATCGATATATTGGACCAGCCCGCCGACCTCGTTCAGCAGCTGATCCCGGTTTTTTACCGCATCATGAAGCGATGCAATGACCAGGTTCAGGTTCGCTTCGCTTCTCTCGAAAACCGAGACCAGCCCTCCTTCCGCAGAATCGGCCGATGCGGAAGATGCTGAAACAGCGTCGCCCAGCTTTTCGACAATGCCTGAAAACCGGGCGGTGAGTTCGATGATCGCCTGTTCTGACTGAGATCTTGCCGATTCGATCTGCCTTGCCCATATGGGCGGCACGGTTTCGCTGAATTCATCGAGCGAAGAAAGATAGGCTTCTATTTCCGATTTTCTCGAGGATGCGAGCTCATTCTCTTTTGCCGAAATCAGCCTCGAAAACTCAAGATTCCTTTTTTTCTCGTGAAGCAGGATCGACACGAACCCGACAAGAATCACGCATGCCGCAAAAATTGCGCTTTTCAAGGACGCATGCCCCTCGAAAAGCGTGGCGCCCGCACCGATTGCCGCGGGCAGCACCAAAAGCCATCTCGATTCCTTCATCTGTCCCCCTTGTTTCTGAAATTTTTTATCGCTTCGATCAGGCGTTCGAAATCCTTCATCTTGTCGAAGAAATGTCCAGCTCCCATGGCCATGCATTTTTTTCTGTAAACCGGCTCGCTGTGATTCGAGAAAACCATGATGCAGGCCCGCTCCCCCTCTTTCCTGATTTTTCTGAGCACCTCCACGCCGCTTCCTTCCTCGAGCTTCAAATCCAGCACCACGACATCGGGATGACGATCGAGGATCCCGGAAATCGCATCGCGCTCAGACTCTGCCTCGGCAATACTGATCTCCGGATCGATCTCCAGAATGCTTTCCTGAAGCCTTTGTCTTACGAGGAGCGAATCCTCAACGAGATAAACCATCATGTGCTTGCACCAATCGACTTTGCTTGGACGTATGATGCAATTTTCCGCAAAGGGAAAATATCAGCGGAAGATGATTCTGCAGTTAGGAATGGTGCGGGTGGGGGTAGGAATTTTCCGACAGGTCTGTCAGAAAAGTTTAATCAAGATCGCCTGAATCAATGAGTTCATGCCTGATCGCATATTTGACAAGTGCAGGCATGTTGTCGAGTCCCATTTTATCGAGAATGTGGGTTTTGTGCGTACTGACCGTCTTGACACTCAAATTGAGATCCTCGGCGATCTCGGAGACGTGCCTGCCGTGAAGCAGCAGCATGAAGATTTGAAATTCCCTGTCCGACAGGAGGGTATGGGGCGGGGCATCCGAATCAGCCCTGAGGGAAAAGGCCAGTTTCTCGGCCATCTCCGGACTGAGGAAAATCCCGCCTCCGGCCACCTTCCTTATTGCGGATACGAGCTGGCTTGATGCGCTGTCCTTCGTAAGATAGCCCGATGCGCCCGCTTTCAGCGTGCGCACTGCATACTGGTCTTCCTTGTGCATGCTGAGGATGAGGACGGGAAGCCTGGGTCTTTCCGTCTTGATCTGCTTGATGAGCTCGATGCCGCTCCTGCCCGGCATGGACATGTCCAGCACGACCACGCTCCAGTCTTCGCCCCTGATCTTCTTCAAGGCATCGAAGCCGTTGTCCGCCTCCCCGCCGACCACCATGTCCCCGCATTCGGAAAGGATCTGCTTGAGCCCCTCCCTCAGTATGGTATGGTCGTCGACGAGCAGGACGCGGATCATTGCAGCCCCTCGATGGGGACCATTGCCTTGAGCGTCGTTCCCCGACCTTTCCTGCTCGACACTTCGACTTTGCCGCCGATCATTTCGACGCGCTCCCTGATACCCAACAGGCCGTAGGAATGCCGCTTCGATTCGGTGTCGAATCCGACTCCATTGTCTGAAACCTCGAGCGTTATTTTCTCATCTTCCTCTTTTATCCTGACCTCGACGCTATCCGCTCCCGAATGGCGCGCCACATTGGTCAGCGCTTCCTGGATGATCCTGTAGATGCAGATGGCAAGACGCTCGTCGAGCTCGAATTCCTCTTTGTTCATGGAAAGGCCGCACCTTATTCCAGAACGTGCCATGAACTGATCGACCTGCCATTCGATCGCCGCTGCAAGCCCGAGATCGTCCAGCATGCCTGGACGAAGATGCTCGGCTATCCTGCGCACCGAGCTTACCGTTTCCAGCAGGATATTCGACATGGATTTCAGCCTGTCTCCAATTTTCCCTTCATCGGCAAGCCGCTCGGCAAGCCAGTCGACATCGATTTTCAATGCGGTCAGCGCTTGCCCGAGTTCGTCGTGAATCTCGCGGGCGATCCTTTTCCGCTCCTCTTCCCTGGCGCTGTCGCGATGTGCTGAAAGCTGCCTCAGAAGCTCGCGCGACCGCCTGATTTCATCTTCCTTCTGCTTGCTTTCCGTGATGTTGAACAGGACGCCGTCCCAGAGGAGGCTGCCGTCTTCCAGGCGCCTTGGTGTCGCCCTGAGATTGACCCATTTTTCCTGCCCGCCGCAGGAAAACAGCAGCCCCTCCCAGTTCAATGACGAAAGTTTCCGCGCCGATTCGCGCATCGTTTCCAGAAGGGAGTCTGATTCATGGAAAAGCGCAAAGAAAGCGTCCTGATCGGCGAGTATCTCCTCAGCGGGGAGTCCGCACACCGCATGAGCTCCTTCGCTGACGAACGAGAAGCGCCCTCTCTCTCCCACCCGGAAATACTGGAAGACCATGCCGGGCACGTTGTTGGTCATGGCGGAAAAGCGAGCTTCGCTCTTGGCAAGCGCGTTTTCGGTTTCCTTCAGCCTCGTGATGTCCTGAACGTTCACCACCCTGTAGGCAGCGCCCCCTGCATCGCCCATCACTTCGGTGACGTTGATCAATACGGGAAAAACCGATCCGTCCTTCCTGACATGTTCTGCTTCCCATACGTTAAGATCGCTGCATCCGCATGGAATCTGGCAGCAATCGCCGGGAAAGAAATCCGATATGGCCGCCCCCCGCAATTCTTCGACTTCGTAACCGTACATGCGAGCGAACTCGGGATTCATGCCTTCGAAAATTTGACCGTCAGGGCTCTGAATGGCGACGCCCCAATGCGCATGCCTGAAGATGTCCGCCCAGCGCTTGAGGTCGGCTTCCATCGCCTTCCTTTCGCGCCTGAGTTCGGCTTCCCTGAGCTCGCGCGCAAGCGCAGGGCCCAGGCGGGCAAGATTGCCCTTCATGACGAAATCGTGCGCCCCCGACTTCATCATCGCGACAGCCGCCTCTTCGCCGATGTAACCCGATACGACGATGAAGGGAAGATCGAGGTCATACGACTTCAGGATGTCGAGCGCCTCCTGTGTGGAAAATTCCGGGAGATTGAAATCGGAAAGGACTGCATCCCATGATGATTTTTCGAGTGCTTCGATCATACCTGCGGCGTTTTCTACGCGGCGAAAAGCGACATCGAAACCAGAAGAAGAAAGCGCTTCAAGGACGAGCTCGGCGTCGTCGTCTGAATCCTCGACAAGCAGCAGCCTGAGCCCTTCTATGTCGAACGGCATGAGCTTGGCATCTCGTTGAGCTCGAGCCAGTATTGACCGATCTGCCTGATCGATTCGGTGAATTCAGTGAAGTTCAGCGACTTCTGGACATAGCTGTTCGCGCCGAGCCTGTAGCATTCCTCCAGATCCCTGTCTTCCTTCGATGAGCTGAGCACCACGACGGGAAGCAGATGTGTCGCCTCGTTCGAGCGAACCTGTCTCAACACTTCGAATCCGTCTATCCTGGGCATTTTGAGGTCGAGCAGAATGAATTCGGGTTTTTCTTCAGATGCGAACAGGTAATCGAGCGCTTCCTGGCCGTCTCTGGCGGTCAGAATTTTCCCATCCATGCCGTTTTCGCGAAGGGCGAGCATGGCGAACTCCATGTCGTCCGGATTGTCTTCGACCAGCATCATCAGCTTGTTCTTTTCCATGCTTTCCTTAAAGAGAAAAATAGAAAGTCGCTCCGGCACCCACTTTTCCTTCGCCCCAGATGCGCCCGCCGTGCCTGTGAATGATCCGCTGCACCGTGGCAAGTCCAATGCCCGTTCCCTCGAATTCGTCCACCTTGTGGAGCCGCTGAAACGCCCCGAACAGCTTGCTCGCGTATTTCATGTCGAAACCGACCCCATTATCTCGCACAAAATATATTTTTTCACCTTCCATTTCATGCATGCCGAATTCTATTCTTGCATGCTCTTTAGATTGGGTGAATTTCCAGGCATTGCCGATCAAATTCTCCAGGGCGATCTTCATCAGCCGCGCATCGGCCATGACCGGCATGTTCTTTGGGACACTCCAATCCATGGATCGTTCATTCGAATCCAGTTCGGAGATGATCTCCCTAACGATTTCAGAAAGATCGACCTCTTCCTTGCGGATTTCGGTCCTTCCGACGCGGGAGAGTTCGAGCAGATCCTCTATCAGCTCGCCCATGCGGCGGCTCGCCCGCCTCACCCTGCCGAGATAATCCCTGCCCGTATCATCGAGCATTTCGCCATACTTATGCGAAATGATGTCGCTGAATCCGTCTATGCTTCTCAAGGGCGCGCGCAGATCGTGCGAGACGGAATAGCTGAATGACTCGAGTTCGGCATTGGCCGCTTCCAGCTGGCTCGTCCTGCTCCTGACCTGTGACTCCAGATCGGCATTGAGCTGCCTCAGCATCTCCTCTGCTTCTTCTCGCTTCTTGAGCTGATCCAGGTATTCGATGGCGAAGGAAGCAGATTCGTAAATCTCGCCGAGCAGGTTCAGGATATCCTCGCTGAAAAACCCCATTTCGCCTGCATAGGCGTTGATGATGCCTATCCTCGTGTCGCCGAGATAAAGCGGGAATCCGGCTGAGGATAGATAGCCGCGCTTCAATGCCTCATCGCGCCAGGGAAGCATCCTGGGATCGTTCTCGATATCCTGGCATACCTGGATCTTCCCCGTTTTCATCATCAGCGCAGCGGGGCCGTCGAGAGCCATGAGACCGGTTTTCTTCAGGATGTCGACATATCCCTCCTCTCTACCTGCATACACGAGAGGAACCAACTCACCCGCTTCGTCCAGCAGCCCTATCCAGACCATCTCGAATCCGCCCGAATCGACGAGGATGTTGCAGATATTGTAGAAAAGCTCCTCTCTGCTGGCAGCCCTTGCCGACACTGCGTTTACACGGCTTAACACGAGATACAATTGGTTGAGTTTTGCCAACTCTGCCGTGGACTGCTTGAGCTCGACTTCCATATTCATTCTGTCGGTGATATCGATGAAGGAAACGATCACCTCCATGACCTTGCCGTCTTGCGACAGATTCGGAAAAGCATTGATCAAGACCCATCTGGCTTCCTGTGCGCCTTCGGATGCGATCCCCATGACGCGGTTGTAGAATGCTTCACCGGTGTTCAGCACCCTGACTTCCGGATATTCATCGTACGGCATGATGCTGCCGTCTTCCCTGAAAAAGCGCGCAGCAAGATCGGAAATGTGGCGTACGCCATCCTCGAGTCCGAAAAACTGCCTGGCTGCGGCATTCATGTAACTCACGGAGCAATCCATTTCATGCACGACGACAGCGGTCTGCATGTTCTCGAGCAGGTACATGGTGTGCTCGGCGCTTTCCTTAAGCGCCATTTCGGCCCGTCTGGATTCGGTGATGTCTTCGATGATGGACCAGATGTATTGCCGCCCATCCCTGCCCGTGATGAGCACGCCGTTGAGCCGGAGAGGAACGAGGCTGCCGTCCTTGCGCCTGTATTCCTTTTCGTAGGGCCCGTAGCGTCCGGTGCTTTCGAGAAGCTGCAGCTGAGCCGCCTCCTCCGCTTCATAATTCTTCGGAGTGAGCGTCCAGTAATCGAGCGATTTCAGCTCTTCCGCCGTATACCCGCATATTTTCTCGAATGCCGGATTGAAATCGACATAGCGCCCTTCCATGTCCGTCAATGCAATGCCGACAGGCGACAATTCGTAAAGGCTGCGCAGCTTTTCCCGGCTTTCATTCAGCGCGTCTTCCGCCTTCATGCGTTCCGTGAGATCGCGCACGATGCAGACGAAATGCCTGGCTCCGCTCAAGAAGAATTCGGCGACAGCCATCTCGTACGGGAAGAGGGTTCCGCTGCCATCCACCGCCACG
>JAJZPK010000075.1 GCA_021811205.1 Pseudomonadota bacterium | reverse complement strand
GATCTAAAGCAGAAAACCGGTTGCATCGTGGTCGGGGTATTCGAATCGCGCAAACTCACCGACCTGGCGAAATCGATCGACGAATGCTCGAACGGCTATCTCTCCGGCATCCTGAAGCAAGGCGACATGGAAGGCAAAGCCGGTTCGACGCTGCTGCTGCACCATGTGCCGGGCGTGCTCGCCGAGCGCGTTCTGCTTGTCGGACTCGGCAAAACTTCCGAATTTTCGGGCAAGCCTTACCTCGACGCTATCCATGCAGCGCTGGAAGCGGTCAGAAAAACGGGCGCAAAGGATGCCTATTTCTGCCTGACATCGACGCCGGTCAAGGGATTCGACGTCGAATGGGCCGTCTATCAGGCGGCACTTGCCGTCAAGGAAGGGTTCTATCATTACGACAAGAACAAGAGCGCGCCTGAAAAGAAGAAGGATGCGCTGAAAAAGATTCACTTCCACCTCCAGGCATCGGGAAAGCGCGTTGAAGAAGCGCTGCTGCAGGGCATTGCGGTTGCAGAGGGAATGAAGCTCGCCAAGGATCTGGGCAACCTGCCCGGCAACATCTGCACGCCGACCTATCTCGCATCCCAGGCGCTCGAAATCGCCAAGGAATACAAGCTCGAGTCGCGCATCCTGGAAAAGGAGGACATGCAGGAACTCGGCATGGGCTCCCTCCTTTCGGTGACGCGCGGCAGCATCGAGCCGCCCAAGCTGATCGTGCTCGAATACAGGGGTGCCGCCAAGCACAAGAAGCCGATCGTGCTGGTGGGCAAGGGCATCACGTTCGACACCGGCGGTATTTCGCTGAAACCCGGCGCAGACATGGACGAAATGAAGTACGACATGTGCGGCGCGGCGAGCGTATTGGGCACGATCCGCGCAGCCGCGCAAATGAAGCTCAAGCTCAACATCGTCGCGATCGTGCCGAGCTGCGAGAACATGCCCAGCGGTTCGGCCACCAAACCCGGAGACATCGTCACCAGCATGTCCGGGCAGACCATCGAAGTGCTCAATACCGATGCCGAAGGCAGGCTCATTTTGTGCGATGCGCTCACCTATGCGGAAAAATACGAGCCAGAGACAGTGGTCGACGTCGCGACCCTCACGGGGGCATGCGTGATCGCGCTCGGGCATGTCGCCTCGGGCCTCTACAGCAACGACGAAAAACTCGCGGAAGAACTCATCGAAGCGGGAGAAAGCGCGCGCGATCGCGCGTGGCGCATGCCGCTCTGGGACGAATACCAGGATCAGCTGAAGAGCAATTTCGCGGACATGGGCAACATTGGCGGGCGTCCGGCCGGCAGCGTCACGGCAGCCTGCTTCCTTGCGCGCTTCACGAAGCAATACCGCTGGGCTCATCTCGACGTGGCAGGAACCGCTTACCGTTCCGGCAGGCACAAGGGGTCGACCGGGCGTCCCGTACCACTCTTGTGCCGCTTCCTGATCGAGCGCGCCAACAGAGCATGACGCGGGTCGATTTCTATACCCACGCTGCGGACCGACTGCAAACCGCATGCAAGCTGAGCGCCAAGGCGGTTGGTCAGGGGCTCAAGGTGCTCATTCTCAGCCCCGACCTGGAGACGAGCAGAAAGCTGGACGAGATGCTCTGGCGCATCCCGCCGACCGGCTTCATCCCGCATTGCAGGGCGGACGACCCGCTTGCGGAGGTCACCCCGGTCATCATCAGCGAATCGGGCGATGTCCTCCATCACGACGATGTATTGTTCAATCTGCAGCATGAATCGCCCCCATTTTTCAGCCGCTTCGGGCGTCTCGTCGAAATCGTCGACAAGGGAATGGAAGAAGCGGCACGAACGCGCTACCGATTCTACAAGGACAGGGGTTACGAAATCCATCATCACAAGCTGGAAGGCGGATGATGGCGCATGACGACGAGACGTTCAGGAAAATCGACGCCCTTTTCAAGAAACACCGGGGAGAAGCCAAAGGTGAAAAAATCCCCACCCTGACCGAAATCGTCGCAAAGCCGCCAGCAGACCTGGAAAAAAGAGTGGCTGATCTGGAACAGCAGCTCACCTGCCTGAAGCAGGAAATGAAGGAAACGATTCGGGCCGCCTTGAAGGATGCCCTGCAGAACAACGATGGCGCAGAAAGAAACATGGAACTTGCAAAAAGCTTTGAACCCGAAAAGATAGAATCGCACTGGTATCCCCTCTGGGAGACTTCAGGCTACTTCAAGCCCAGGCATGCCAATGCCGGATCCTATGCGATCCTGCTTCCCCCGCCCAACGTGACGGGGACCTTGCACATGGGCCATGCCTTCCAGGATACGCTCATGGATTGCCTCATCAGGCATGCAAGGATGAAGGGGCAACCCACGCTCTGGCAGCCCGGTACGGACCATGCGGGAATCGCGACCCAGATCGTGGTCGAGCGGCAGCTCGAAGCAAAAGGCCTGGATCGCCGCGCCATGGGACGAGAAGAATTCCTCGAGCATGTCTGGAAATGGAAGGAGGAGTCCGGATCGACCATCACCCGCCAGATGAGGCGCCTCGGCGCATCCGCCGACTGGTCGAGAGAGCGCTTCACCATGGACGAAGGACTGTCGCAGGCGGTCATGGATGTGTTCGTCAAGCTTTATGAGGATGGCCTGATCTACAGAGGGAAAAGGCTGGTCAACTGGGATCCCGTCCTTCAGACGGCCGTTTCCGACCTCGAAGTGGTGTCCGAGGAAACGGACGGCAATCTCTGGTACATCCGCTATCCCGTCGAAGGGAGCATTGAGGCCCTCGAAGTCGCAACCACGAGGCCCGAGACCCTGCTCGGGGATGTCGCCGTCGCGGTCCATCCGGAAGACGAACGTTACAGGCATCTCGTCGGCAGGCAGGTCAGGCTGCCGCTTTGCGAGCGCAGCATCCCCATCATTGCCGACGATTACGTCGATCCTGCTTTCGGTTCCGGATGCGTGAAGATCACGCCTGCCCACGACTTCAACGACTACCAGGTCGGCTTGCGCCACAACCTGCTGCCGATCTGCATCTTCAGCCTGGACGCAAAAATCAACGACATGGCGCCCGTCGAATATCAGGGCATGGACCGGTTCGATGCACGCAAGAAGATTCTGGAGGATCTGGAAAATTCAGGACTGCTCCTTGCGACCAAGCCCCACAAGCTCATGGTCCCGAAAAGCGACAGGACCCATAGCGTGATCGAGCCGATGCTCACCGACCAGTGGTTCGTCGCCATGGAGAAACTGGCCGAGCCCGCGCTTGCCGCAGTCAAATCCGGTGAAATCAGATTCGTTCCTGAAAACTGGTCGCACACCTATTTCCAGTGGCTGGAAAACATCCAGGACTGGTGCATTTCCAGGCAGCTGTGGTGGGGACACAGGATTCCCGCATGGTACGACGAGGACGGCAATGTCTATGTCGCACGGAGCCTGGAAGAAGCCATGGAAAAAGCTGGCAACAGGCCTCTCACCCGTGACGAGGACGTGCTCGACACCTGGTTCAGCTCGGCCCTCTGGCCTTTCTCCACCCTGGGCTGGCCGAACCAGGCGCCCGAACTCGACATCTTCCTGCCGACTTCGGTTCTGGTGACCGGCTTCGACATCATTTTCTTCTGGGTGGCGCGCATGGTCATGATGACCCTGCATTTCACGGGCAAGGTGCCTTTCAGGGAAGTCTACGTGCACGGCCTGATCCGCGATTCGGAAGGCCAGAAAATGAGCAAGTCGAAGGGGAACGTGATCGATCCAATCGACCTCATCGACGGCATCGCGCTCGAGGATCTGGTGCAAAAGCGTACCAGCAATCTGATGAACCCGAAGCAGAAGGAAGCGATCGAAAAGACGACCAGGAAGCATTTCCCGGATGGCATCCCGGCCTTCGGCACGGATGCGCTGCGCTTCACTTTCGCGAGCCTCGCATCCCACGGGCGCGACATCAAGTTCGATCTGAACCGCTGCGAAGGCTATCGCAATTTCTGCAACAAGCTGTGGAATGCGACGCGCTTCGTGCTGATGAACACGGAGGGGCGAGACACCGGACTCGATGCGAGTCTTCCGCTCGAACATTCCGATGCGGACAGATGGATCGTCTCGAGGCTGCAGCAGGCCGAAGCCGAAATAAGCGAAGCCTTCAGGAACTACCGCTTCGACATGGCAGCCCGTGCGCTTTACGAATTCGTATGGGACGAATATTGCGACTGGTATCTGGAACTTGCCAAGGTGCAGTTGAACGGCACGGAATCCGCGCAGCGCGCAACCAGAAGGACGCTGGTGCGCGTTCTGGAGGCAACATTGAGGCTCGCCCATCCGATCATTCCCTTCATCACCGAGGAACTCTGGCACAGGATAGCGCCGCTTGCAGGAAAAGAAGGCGACACCATCATGCTTCAGCCCTATCCCGAATCAGACGGGCATCGCGTGGATCGCGCTGCCATGGACAGAATCGCGCTGCTCAAGGAAATGGTCGAAGCCTGCAGGCGTCTGAGAAGCGAGATGGGGCTTTCTCCAGCGGAAAAGGTGCCGCTCATCGTCGCGGGCGACAAGGACAGCATCGAATCCTTCTCGCCCTACCTCAAGGCGCTCGCTCGTCTTTCGGAAGTTTCGGCGAAAACCGATCTGCCCGAAGCGGACGCCCCCGTTGCGATCGCCGGCGAATTCAGACTCATGCTCGAAATCCAGATCGATGTCGAAGCGCAAAAAATGCGGCTCGACAAGGAACTCGCCAAGATTTCGCTCGAAGTCCAAAAATGCAGGGGCAAGCTCGGCAATTCAGGATTCGTCGAGCGCGCGCCCGCCCAGGTCGTCGCGCAGGAAAAGGAAAGGCTCGCCAATTTCGAGTCGACTCTGGAAAAGCTGAAAGCGCAGCGTGAAAAGCTCGGATGAGCTCAGGGTGCTTCCCTGATCCAGGTTTCGGTGCGCCCGAAAAGCGGGATCAGCATGTAGCCGCGCAGCAGAAGCCTGCTGCCGTCTGCGGAGAGCTTCATGCTGCAATGGTAGGTTTCTCCCGAATCGGGATCGAGGATTTCGCCGCCCTTGTATTCTTCCCCCTCCTCGCGCATGCCGGTCAAGATGGTGAGTCCGGCCACAGGCCTGTTTTTCAATTTTCCAGGACAGCTCTCGCAAAGCGCATCGGGATCGATTCCGGGGCGTGGAAGCAGCTTGACGATTTCCCCCTCATAAAGGCCCTCATGGACGCTGATCCTGACCAGCGCCTCGGGCAAGCCGCTCTTGTCTCCGATGACTTGCCAGAGGCCCTCCGGTGAAGCATGCGCAGCGCATGAGAAAAGCAGAAATACGGCAAAGAGCAGGCGCTTCATTCCTGCGCAATCGCCGGATCGGGCGCTTCATGCCTGCGCATCCCGAGATAGGCAATCAAGGCAAGCGCCAGCCCGATCAGGACCATGCCCACCCCTTCAGAGACGGTTGGCACTTCACCAAGCTGCAGCCATGCGGAAAACACGCCGATCACCGGGGCGAGCAGGGACACCATGCTGGCCGTGCCCGCCTTCAGGTTCTTCAGGGCATAGAGCCAAAGCAGCCAGGCGAGCGCATTGCCGAGCACCACGTTGTACAGCACGGCGCCCCAAAGGTAATGGGTCCAGACGATGGGTTTTGCAGGCAGGAGAAGCGCTGCGAGAACCAGGGGGATCGAACCGATCAGCATCTGCCAGGTCGTGAATGACAGGAGATCCATGTCGGGCGCAGCCTTGTGCAGCTTCTTCGCGGCGATCACGGAAAACGCCCAGCACAATCCCCCGGATATGGCCAAAAAGTCACTCAAAAGGCTTCCGGCCATGTGCCATGGCTCCAAAATGAAAACGAGTCCGGCGCAGGAAAGCGCCACCACGAGCCACTGCATTCCCCTGATTCTTTCCCCCAACAGCGGCCATGCGAGCAGCATTACCCAGAAGGGCATGGTATAGCACAGCACGGCGACTTTCCCGGCACCGCCGGTGACCAGCGCAAGCACAATGAGTCCTGTGAAGCCGCTCGTCTGGAGCAGGCCGATCAGTGAAGTTCTGGCAAGATGACTAGGCTTGAGCGGCTTTCGAAGCAGAACGAGCATGAACAGCATGAGGAGCGCTGCAAAAAAGGTACGCATCGCGGCGAACTGGAACGGCCCGATGAAAGGCAAGGCGGATTTCATCACCACCCAGTTGTATCCCCAGATGAGGGCAAGCAGAAGCAGGGAGGCGAGCGGCTTCATGATTGCACGAATTCGAGCGCGTTGCCGTCCGGGTCGCGGCAGAAGACCGCGGATCTTCCCGATCGGCTCGTGGTATAGGCAATATCCGCCTTCACCAGGCGCAGGACGAGCGCATCGAGATCCTCGACGGAGAATGCGACATGCCTGTCGCGTCCGCCGTGGCCCGACTGTTCTTCACCGGCTCCGGGAAGCTGCATGAGATGGATCTGCTGCCCGCCTTCCAGGCCGTACCAGGCGCCTGAAAAACCGAGATCAGGTCGCGGCAAATTGTTCAGCCCGAGCACATCGGTATAGAAGCGATGCGCCGCTTCCAGGTTAGAAACCAGGAAGGAAGCATGCAATATGCGCATCAGGGCTTGGCCGGCTCGCGCAGGCGAATGTGGAGCTCCTTGAGCTGCTTCTCTTCGACCATGGAAGGCGCCTGGGTCAGGAGGCACTGGGCGCGCTGCGTCTTGGGGAAGGCAATCACGTCGCGTATCGACTCGGCGCCGGCCATCATGGTCACCACGCGGTCGAGCCCGAATGCGATGCCGCCGTGAGGAGGCGCGCCGTACTGCAATGCTTCGAGCAGAAAGCCGAACTTCTCCTTCGCTTCGTCCGGGCCGATGTTGAGCGCACCGAAGACCTTGGACTGCACTTCCTCACGATGTATCCTCACCGAACCGCCGCCGATTTCCCAGCCGTTCAGGACCATGTCGTAAGCCTTGGAAAGCGCGGCACCCGGGTTTGTCTCGAGCAGGTTCTCGTGTCCGTCCTTGGGAGAAGTGAAGGGATGGTGCAGCGCGACCCAGCGCTTTTCCTCCTCGTCATATTCGAACATGGGGAAATCGACGACCCAGAGCGGTTTCCAGCCAGCCTCGAGTATGCCCCTCTCGTGGCCTATCTTGACCCTAAGTGCGCCGAGCGCATCGTTGACGACCTTGGCCTTGTCTGCGCCGAAGAAGATCAAATCGCCGGGAACTGCGCCCGTTTTCTCCATGATGCTCGAGATGACTTCCTCGGGCAGGAATTTCAGGATGGGCGACTGAAGCCCGTCTTCGTTGACCTTGATGTAAGCAAGTCCCTTCGCGCCGTAAATGCCGACGAAAGCCGTGTAGTCGTCGATATCCTTCCTGGAAAGCTCGGCCCCTCCGGGAATCCTCAATGCGGCCACCCGCCCGCCTTCCATGTCGGCCGCTGAACGGAACACCTTGAATTCGACCTGCTTCATGAGCTCGGTGAGCTCGGTGAACTCGAGTTTCACCCGCATGTCAGGCTTGTCCGAGCCGTATTTGGCCATGGCGACTTCATGCGTCATCCTGGGAAAGGGGTTCGGCAGGTCGATGCCCATGGTCTCTTTGAAGAGCGTCCTGATCATCTCCTCCATGAGCTCCATGATCTCGTTTTCCGTGAGAAAGGAGGTCTCGATATCGACCTGGGTGAATTCGGGCTGCCTGTCCGCCCTGAGGTCCTCGTCCCTGAAGCACTTGGTGATCTGGTAATAGCGGTCGAAACCCGCCACCATGAGCATCTGCTTGAAGAGCTGGGGAGACTGCGGGAGCGCGAAGAAGTGGCCGGAATGGACGCGGCTCGGCACGAGGTAATCGCGCGCGCCTTCGGGTGTAGATTTGGTGAGCATCGGCGTTTCGATGTCGATGAACCCTTTCTCGTCCAGGTATTTCCTGACAGACATCGCAACCTTGTAGCGCAATTTCAGGTTCGCCTGCATCTGCGGCCGCCTGAGATCGAGCACGCGGTGGGTGAGCCTCACCGTTTCGCTCAGATTCTCGTCTTCGAGCAGGAAAGGCGGTGGGAGTGAAGGATTGAGGATCTCGAGATGATCCACGTCGACTTCGATTTCGCCGCTTTTCAAATTGGGATTGACGGTGCCTTCAGGCCTTCTCCTCACGCGCCCCGAGATCTTGAGCACGTATTCGTTTCTCGCCTTCTCGGCAAGCGCGAAGGTTTCCGCCTTTTCAGGGGCGAAAACGGTCTGCACCAGCCCTTCCCTGTCGCGCAGATCGATGAAGATCACGCCGCCGTGGTCGCGCCGCCTGTGCACCCAGCCGCAAAGCGTGACGGTGCTGTCCAAATGTTTGATATCGATGTTGCCGCAATAATCTGTACGCATGATGATTTGAGGAAAAATTTCAGTTTTTTTCGGCGGGGGGAACGACCCCGATGGAGATGATGTACTTGAGCGCGTCGTCTACGCTCATGTCGAGTTCGATGACGTCCTTCCTCGGCATGATGAGGAAAAAGCCCGAAGTCGGGTTGGGCGTGGTCGGCACATAGACGCTTACGTAGTCGCCCTTCAGGTGATTGGCGACATCCCCCCCCGGTTGACCGGTGAGAAAGGCAACCGTCCATGACCCTTCCCTCGGATACTGGACAAGGAGCGCCTTCCTGAACGCCTCCCCGCTGCTGGAAAAGAGCGTGTCGGAAACCTGCTTGACGCTGTAATAAATCGATTTGACCACCGGGATCCTGGAAAGCAGCCCCTCCCAGAACATCAGGAGCCTTTGTCCGATGATGTTGGTGGTGAAGAGTCCGGTGAGGAAGACCACGAGCAGGGTCAGAATGACGCCGAAACCCGGAATGTAGAAACCGAAGATCGCCTCCGGCCGCAGATGCTTCGGAAGCAGCAGCAAGGTTTCGTCCATGGTCCCGATAAGCAAGCGCAGTACCCATATGGTGATGCCGAGCGGCACCCATATCAGGAGTCCCGTGACGAGATAGCGCTTCATCAGGCTGCTTCTTCCTTCTTGGTCTCGGTTTTCGTTTCGCTCTTCTTGAAATCGGTCGCGTACCAGCCGCTGCCCTTGAGCTGGAAGCCGGGCGCGGAGAGCTGCTTGGAAAAGGTTTCCTTGCCGCATTCAGGGCAGGTGGAGAGCGGCGGATCGCTCATCTTCTGCATGCAGTCCTTGGTGAATCCGCAGGAAGCGCACCTGTATTCGTAAATAGGCATGTCAAGCTCCGGACAAAAACATCATTATACCTCATCAGGCGCCGCGCTTGGCGAAATCGGCAAGCCTGATCCCGGTGATTCTCAGCGCGACGAAATAGGCTGAAGCGCCCGCGATCACGAGCAGTGTCAGGCGCAATGCGCGCATGGAAACCGGACGCTTCAGCCAGAAATCGATGCTGCCCATGCCCAGCCAAAGCACGATTCCCATGACGAGCAGCGCGAATGCGATCCTGGCAAGAAACTTCCCCCATCCGGGTTCCGGCGAATAGATCCCGTTCTTGACGAGCTTCCTGTAGAGCAGCAGCGCATTGAAGCAGGAGCCCAGCCCGATCGCCAGAGCAAGCCCGGCATGCTTGAGCCAGCCGATGAAGAGAAGATTCATGCACTGGGTGAGTATGAGCGTTACGATCGCGATCCTGACCGGTGTCTTGATGTCCTGCCTTGCATAGAATCCCGGCGCGAGCACCTTGACGAGTATCAGCCCCAAGAGACCCACGCTGTAGGCCAGCACGGCATTTCTGGTCATGAACAAGTCGTGTGTATTGAAAGCGCCGTGCATGAACAAGGTGGAAATCAGCGGGGCCGACAGCAGGGCCAGCGCGAGCGCGGCAGGCAGGGTGAGCATGAAGGTGAGCCTCAACCCCCAGTCGAGCAGCTTCGCATAGTCATCGTGGCTTTTTTCGGCATGATGCTTGGCAAGACTGGGAAGCAGGATGGTTCCCAGGGCCACCCCGAGCATGCCGGCAGGAAACTCCATCAGCCTGTCAGCATAATAGAGCCAGGAAACGCTTCCCGTGACGAGGAGCGATGCGAATATGGTGTTGATCAGGAGGCTCACCTGGCTGATCGAGACGCCGAACACGGCGGACCCCATCAGCTTCAATATGCGCCATACGCCGGGATCCTTCATGTTCAGCCTGAACCTGGGCAGCATCCTGATCTTCAGCAGAAAAGGCACCTGGAAAAGGAGTTGCAGGATCCCGCCCAGAAAAACCGCCCAGGCAAGCGCAAGCACGGGCGGGTGCATAATGGGCGCAAGAAAGAGCGCGCAGCCGATGAAGGAGAAATTGAGGAGAACCGGCGTGAACGCGGGAACCGAAAACTTGCTATAGGTATTGAGTATCCCGCCTGCAAGCGAAACCAGCGAGATGAAGAATATATAGGGAAAAGTGATCCTCAGGAGCGACACCGTGAGATGGAACTTGTCCGGGTTTTCGGAAAACCCGGGCGCGCTTGCATAAATGACCCATGGGGCGGCAACGATGCCGATCAGCGTGACCACGAACAGGGTGAGGGCGAGCAGGGCCGAAACATGGTCGATCAGCAGCCTCGTCTCCCCCTCTCCCCGGCTCGACTTGTATTCGGCCAGAACAGGAACGAATCCCTGTGAAAATGCGCCTTCGGCAAAAAGCCTTCTCAACAGGTTGGGGATCTTGAAGGCGACGAAAAAAGCATCGGTGGCGAGCCCGGCGCCGAATATCCCGGCGATGATCATCTCCCTCAGAAAACCCATGATGCGGGAAAGAAGGGTCATGCTGCTCGTGGCTGCGAGCGCTTTCAGCAGATTCATGTCGGACCAGGCTTATGCGATTCGGCCATTATATTTTGTCTTGCCAAAGTAAGCGAATAAACGTATGATTTCTGATTTTACCCAGTTTCCGAGGAGTACACATGGCCAACAGCGCACAAGCCAGAAAG
>JAJZPK010000074.1 GCA_021811205.1 Pseudomonadota bacterium | reverse complement strand
TTCCGATCTGTGCGCTCGGCGTCACGATGCAGCTTCCCCAGGAAGACCGCTACAGCATGAACCGCGACCATATCCTGAAGAATATCGCTGTCCTGATGGGCGGAAGGATAGCGGAAGAAGTGTTCATGAAGCAGATGACGACAGGGGCCGGCAACGACATCGAGCGCGCTACAGACATGGCGCGCCGCATGGTGACGCAGTGGGGCATGAGCGATGCGCTCGGACCCATGGTCTATGGCGAGAACGAGGGAGAAGTTTTCCTCGGACGGTCGGTCACAACGCACAAGAATCTGTCTGAAGCGACCATGCAGAAGGTCGACAGCGAGATACACACCATCATCGAAACCCAGTACAAGCTGGCGCGCAGTCTGATCGAGGGGCATGCCGACAAGGTTGAGGCCATGGCCAAGGCGCTGCTCGAATGGGAAACGATCGATGCTGACCAGATCAATGACATCATGGAAGGCAAGGATCCCAGGCCGCCAAAGCCCAGCCAGCCGCCAGCAGCACCCGTTACCCCGCCCACCGACGGGGGAAGCGCGAGCAGCGCGAAGCCTGCCGCAGCAATGTGACAGAGGGCGCTTTTGCGCCTATGCTGATCGGCAAAA
Organism: Pseudomonadota bacterium; assembly: GCA_021811205.1. The sequence continues at coordinate 10,342 of JAJZPK010000074.1, read as the reverse complement.
TCACTTCACCCCTGATCATGGGGGTCGTCAACGTTACCCCCGATTCGTTCTCGGACGGGGGTAGGTTTTTTTCCGTCGAGTCTGCGATCGAGCATGGCTTCAAGCTGATCGAGGAAGGCGCGGACATCATCGATGTCGGCGGTGAATCGAGCCGCCCGGGGGCACTTCCCGTGCCGACAGACGAAGAGCTTTCCAGGGTGATTCCCGTCGTCGAGGCGCTCGCCGGATCGGTTCCTGTTTCTGTCGACACGGTGAAGACCGATGTCATGATGGATGCGATTTCCGCGGGGGCTGCCCTGATCAACGACATCAATGCGCTCTCCGGCATCGATCCTGCCTTTCTTGCGGATTCCAGTGTGTCCATCTGCCTGATGCACATGCAGGGTGACCCCATGACCATGCAGCGCTCGCCGAGCTATAATGACGTTCTCGAGGAAGTCTATGATTTTCTGGAGGAGCGGGTCGATGCGCTTGTGGCAGCGGGAATTGACAAGGAGCGCCTGCTGATCGACCCGGGATTCGGATTCGGCAAGACACTGGAGCAGAACCTGATGCTGCTGCGCCATCTCGATCGGTTCAAGGCGCTAGGCCTGCCGATACTGGCGGGTCTTTCCAGGAAATCCATGCTGGGAGCCATCACGGGACGAGGGGTGGGCGAGCGGGTTCATGCCAGCGTGGCAGCTTCCCTCATTGCGGTTCAAAAGGGCGCGTCAATCGTCAGGGTGCACGACGTGGGCGCGATGAGGGATGCATTGAAGATATTGAATGCAGTAGAAGGAAGCGCATGAGCAGAAAATATTTCGGCACGGATGGGGTGAGGGGCAAGGTGGGGGAGGCGCCGATCACCCCTGAATTCGTGATGCATCTCGGCTACTCGGCTGGAAAGGTGCTTGCGGCCAAAGACTGGCACCTCGCCCGCGGGGAGCGCCCAAGTGTCCTGATCGGAAAGGACACGCGGGTCTCCGGCTATCTTCTCGAATCGGCGCTGCAGGCAGGCTTGTCTGCTGCAGGCGTCGATGTTTTCCTGGCAGGTCCCATTCCAACGCCGGCAGTGGCCTATCTCACGCGTGCGCTCAGGCTTCAGGCAGGCATCGTGATCAGCGCCTCGCACAATCCCTATGAAGACAACGGCATCAAGTTCTTCTCGGATTCGGGGAGCAAGCTGCCCGACGAAGTGGAGCGGGAAATCGAGGCTGGCCTGGACACCCCGATGATGACCATGGCCTCGGCCGATCTCGGCCGTGCAAAGCGGATCAACGATGCTGCGGGCCGCTACATCGAGTTTTGCAAGAGCACGTTTCCGTTCGATCTCGACCTCAGGGGCCTGCGCATCGTCATCGATTGCGCGCATGGCGCGACCTATCATGTCGCGAAACCGGTTTTCCACGAACTCGGGGCGGATGTGGTCGCCATCGGCGTGTCTCCGGATGGGCTCAACATCAACCGCGATTGCGGTGCGACCGAACCCGAAGCCTTGAGACGCGCCGTGCTCGAGCAGAAGGCGAATCTCGGCATCGCTTTCGATGGAGACGGCGATCGTGTGGTCATGGTCGATTCCGATGGCGCACTCTACGACGGCGACCAGCTCCTTTACGTCTTGGCCAGGCACAGGCTGAACAATGGAAACATGAAAGGCGGGGTGGTCGGCACCTTGATGACCAATCTTGCCGTCGAGCATGCATTCGGAAAAATGAACATTCCATTCCGGCGTGCCAGGGTCGGGGACAGATATGTGCTGGAGGCGCTCAGGCAAAATGGCTGGCATATCGGCGGAGAAGGGTCGGGACACATCATTTGCCTGGACAGGCATTCCACCGGTGACGGGATCGTGTCTGCATTGCAGGTGCTGGAGGCGATGCGACAGAACGGCGTATCGCTTTCAGAACTGACGAAGGATCTGGCGCTTTATCCCCAGGTTCTGGTGAACGTTAAGGTCGCTGGAAAGTTCGATTTCGAGAAGGATGAAGGCGTGGCTGCTGCGAAGCTGGCGGCAGAGCGGGATCTTGACGGCAAGGGAAGGGTGCTGCTCAGGGCGTCAGGCACGGAGCCATTGATTCGCGTGATGGTCGAAGGCGAGGCGGGCGACAAGGTGACCTACTGGGCCGAGAAGATCGCTGAAGCCGTACGCCAGGCCGCGCCTTAATCTGCAGCTTCAACCAATCGCCCGTGATGTAGTGGTTTCGACATAACGCGCTTCGCGCATGAGTCTGCGCCGCTACATTACCGGAAGATTTAGCCAAATCTCCCGGTAATGTAGTCTTCGGTGGCCTTTTGCTTCGGCGTGGTGAAGATCGAAGTGGTTTCACCGAACTCGATCAGCTCACCGAGGTAGAGATAAGCAGTGTAGTCCGAGACGCGCGCTGCCTGCTGCATGTTGTGGGTCACGATGACGATCGTGTAGTCATCCTTCAATTCGGAGATGAGCTCCTCGATCCTGGCCGTCGAAATCGGATCCAGCGCGGATGCAGGTTCGTCGAGCAGCAATACCTCGGGCTTGACCGCGATTCCGCGGGCGATGCAAAGACGCTGTTGCTGTCCGCCTGACAGACTGTTTCCGCTCTGCTTCAGCTTGTCCTTCACTTCGTCCCACAAGGCCGCTTTCTTGAGCGCCCATTCCACACGGTCGTCCATGTCGCCACGTCCGAGTTTTTCGTGCAGCTTGATCCCGAAAGCGATGTTGTCGTAGATCGACATCGGGAAAGGGGTGGGTTTCTGGAAAACCATGCCGATCTTGGCTCTGAGGCTGTTCATGTCCCGCTTTCCGTCCAGGATGTTCTCGCCGTCGAGCATGATTTCGCCCACTGCCTTCTGATTGGGATAGAGGGCATACATGCAGTTCATCGTCCGAAGCAGCGTCGACTTTCCGCATCCCGAAGGGCCGATGAATGCGGTCACCTTCTTCTCTGGCATGGAAAGATTGATCGAGCGCAGCGCGTGGTATTTGCCGTAATAGAAATTCAGGTTGCGAACCTCAATTTTCGGCTTGAGCGAATTGATAGCTTCCATATCCATATTTTAATGTAAAGTGGTCTTGCTTCGGAAGAAGAATCGGGTCACGATGTTGAGCCCGAGCACACCGAAAGTGATCAGGAGAGAGCCAACCCAGGCAAGCTTGTGCCAGTCGTCATATGGGCTCATGGCAAACTGGAAGATCACCACGGGGAGGTTCGCCATGGGTGCATTCATGTTTGCGCTCCAGAATGAATTGTTCAGCGCGGTAAAGAGAAGCGGCGCAGTCTCTCCGCTGACGCGGGACAAGGCCAGCAGAATGCCGGTAATGATACCGGCTTTGGATGCGCGCAGCGTCACGAGGATGATGACCTTCCATTGCGGCGCGCCGAGTGCGGCAGCCGCTTCCCTGAGGCCATTCGGAACGAGCTTCAGCATGTTCTCCGTGGTGCGCACCACGACCGGGATCACGATCAGTGCCAATGCGAATGCGCCGGCCCAGCCGGAGAAATGATGGGTCGTTGCGACGTAGACTTCATAGACGAACAGTCCGATCACGATCGAGGGTGCGGAAAGCAGAATGTCGTTGATGAATCGCGTGGTCGGGGCAAGCCATCCCCGCTGCCCGTACTCGGCGAGATAGGTGCCTGCGAGCACGCCGATGGGCGTGCCGATTGCGACACCGGCAATGGTCATGGCAAGGCTGCCGGCAATTGCATTCAATAGCCCGCCGCTGCTGCCTGGAGGCGGGGTCATCTTGGTGAAGACGTCCAGGGATACGGCAGACAGTCCCTTTGCGATCAGCGTCCACAAGATCCAGCCGAGCCAGAACAGGCCGAAGGCCATCGCCACCATGGAGAGTGTCAGATTGATGGCGTTGATGATGCGTCTTTTTCTGTAGAGGTTCATGTCTTTTCACCTTCCATTTTACCAAGCTTGAACAGGAGCAGCTTGGAGAGCGCCAGCACGATGAATGTGATCAGGAACATGATGAGGCCGAGTTCGATAAGCGAGGAAGTATACAGCTTTCCGAAGGCTTCGTTGAATTCGTTGGCCAGGGTCGATGCGATGCTGCTGCCGGGATCGAGCAGGGAAAAGCTCAGATTCTGCGCATTGCCGATGACGAAGGTCACCGCCATGGTTTCTCCCAGCGCACGCCCCAGCCCCAGCATGATCCCGCCCACGACGCCGATCTTGGTGTAGGGCAGGACGACGTTCCATACGACTTCCCAGGTGGTGCAGCCCACCGCGTAGGCGGATTCCTTGAGCGTCGGCGGGACGATTTCGAAGACGTCGCGCATGACGGAAGCGATGAATGGAATGATCATGACGCCGAGTATGATGCCTGCGGTGAGCATGCCTATGCCCATGGGTGCGCCCTGGAAGAGGACGCCTATGCCCGGGATGGGGCCCAGATGGTCGATCAGCCATGGTTGAAAATTGTCGGACAGTTTGGGGGCGAAAACGAAAAGGCCCCACATGCCGTAAATGATGCTCGGGATGCCGGCTAGCAGCTCGATGGCAATGCCGAGCGGGCGCTTGAGCCATGCCGGCGACAATTCCGTGAGATAGAGCGCGATGCCGAAGCTCACCGGAATGCCGATCAGAAGCGCGATGAACGAAGTGACAAGCGTGCCGTAAACCTGAATGATCGATCCGAATTTGTTGTTGACCGGATCCCAGTCAGAACTCGTGAAAAACTTCCAGCCGAAGGTCTTGATCGACGGCATTGCGCCGATAAAAAGCTCGATGATGATGCCTGCAAGAAGCGCAAGAACGGCGAAAGCGAAAAATCGGGTGAGAAGCTTGAAAGCAATGTCCAGAAAGGCCTGGATCTTTTCCCGTGTTTCCGTTTTTGATGTCGTCATTATATTTCAGAATTAAAAGGGGCCGAATTTGGCCCCTTATTATAGATCAAGTTATATTACAAATCAGTTCCAAACGGAATGACCTGACGTATCCTTGATCTTGTCGTGCCAAGCCTGCCTGATCAGCTTTACGACGGCAGCGGGCATCGGGACGTAGATCAGCTCTTCGGCCATCTTGCCGCCGTTGTCGTAGGCCCAGGAATAGAACTTCAGCACTTCCTTGGCATTGGCGGGTTTTTCCTGAACGGTGTGCATCAGGATGAAGGTCGCGCCGGTGATCGGCCAGGAATCCTTGCCCGGTTCGTCGGTCAGGATCTGGTAGAACCCGGGGGCGTGGGGCCAGTCGGCGCCGGCAGCAGCTGCCTGGAAGGTCGCGCTGGAGGGATTCAGGAACGTGCCGTCACGGCTTTGCAGCTGGGTGTAGACCATGTTGTTCTGCAGTGCGTAAGCGTATTCGACGTAGCCGATGGAGCCCTTGATGCGCTGAACGTAGGATGCGACACCTTCGTTACCCTTGCCGCCCACGCCGAAGGCCAGTCGACAGCGGTGCCCATGCCGGGCTTCTTGTTCCAGGTGGGGCTGACCTTGGAAAGATAGTTGGTGAAGATGAAGGTGGTGCCGGAGCCGTCCGAACGGTGCACGACGGTGATCTTCATGTCGGGCAGCTTGATGCCCTTGTTGACGGCCTCAATGGCGGGGTCGTTCCATTTCTTGATCTTGCCCAGATAGATGTCGGCGATCAGTTTGCCGGTGAGCTTGATTTCGCCTTTCTTGAAGCCGGGCAGGTTGATTGCGAGCACTTCACCGCCCATGACGGCAGGGAACTGCATCAGGCCATCCTGTTTCAGGATTTCAGGCTTCAGGGGCATGTCGGATGCGCCGAAATCGACGGTCTTCGCATTGATCTGCTTGATGCCGCCGCCGGAACCGATGGACTGGTAGTTGAGACCGATACCGGTCTTGGCTTTGTACGCTTCAGCCCACTTGGAATAAATGGGGTAAGGAAAGGTTGCGCCGGCGCCGGTGATGTCGGTCGCGAATGCGCTGGCTGCTACGGTCATGCCGCAGGCGATCGCCGATGCGATGATGCTGCTTTTGAAGGCGGACATTTCTACTCCTTTTTCGATGTACACAGAAACAATATGGAATGGGTATAAGAAAACCCGTCTTCCCCGAAGTTTTGCCCGATGAATCTTAGCCTAGTGATGTTTCATTATTGTTACACTGTCATAAATTAATGAGAATCGATCTGGAATTGACCGGCCACAATTTCATAGGTAAGATTTAACGGTTTTTTTGCTCAGGGATAGAAATGCGTCAGAAAATAGTCGCTGGCAACTGGAAGATGAACGGCAGTCTTGTCGACAACGAGGCGCTGCTCAAGGGTGTGGTGGAAGGTACGACCGGTCTCAAGGGTGTGGTATGCTGCTCCCCGTATCCGTACCTGTTCCAGATGCAGAAGGCGCTTTCGGGTACGCATGTGGCGTGGGGTGCGCAGAATCTTTCGCAGTACGACAAGGGTGCGTACACGGGAGAGGTGGCGGCATCCATGCTGAATGATTTCGGCTGCAGTTATGTTATCATCGGGCACTCCGAGCGCCGCGCCATATTCGGTGAAACGAGCATGGTGGTCGCCGAGAAATTCAAGGCGGCAAAGGATGCAGGTCTGATCCCGATTCTCTGTCTGGGTGAGTCGCTTGCCGAACGGGAGTCCGGTGCGACTTTCGCGGTGGTGGGCGAGCAGCTCGATGCGGTGGCCAGTTTTGTCGGGGTGGAGGCTCTGGCCGATGCGGTTCTGGCCTACGAGCCCGTCTGGGCGATTGGCACGGGCAGAACTGCAAGTCCCGAACAGGCGCAGGAAGTGCACCGCCATCTCAGGGAGCGCGTTGCGCTGCTGGATGCGGACGTGGCGGGACGTGTCAGGATTCTTTATGGCGGAAGCGTTAAGGCATCGAATGCTGCCGAGCTTTTCGCAATGCCGGATATCGATGGCGGCTTGATCGGCGGTGCTTCGCTGTTATCGGGCGATTTTTGTGAGATTTGCCGCGCAGCGGCTTGAAGATTATGGACATATTGATACTTGTATTTCATGCATTGGCTGCCGTCGGCATTATCGCCCTGGTGCTTCTTCAGCATGGAAAGGGTGCCGACATGGGGGCTGCTTTCGGCAGCGGATCCGCGGGCAGCCTTTTCGGATCGAGCGGGTCGGCGAGCTTTCTGAGCAGGGCAACCGCAGTGCTTGCAACGATTTTCTTTGCAACGAGCCTCGGATTGACCTATGTTTCAAGCCACAAGGTCGCGTCCAAGGGCGTGATGGCCAATGTGGTCCATCCCGCACAGAAATCCGGCGATATTCCGAAATAAGTTGCCGGAAAGGTTAGGTTAAATTAAAATTGAGGGATTGAAATGTCTCTCAATGCCGATGTGGTGAAATTGGTAGACACGCCGTCTTGAGGGGGCGGTAGCGCAAGCTGTGCCAGTTCGAGTCTGGCCATCGGCACCAAAACAAAGCGAACGATTACCGGTACATCATAAACCGGTCCCGGGTTGAGTCCGCGGATATGTTTGGAGGGGCATATGCTGGAAGGTTATTTTCCTATTCTGCTGTTCATTTTCGTCGGTATTTTCATGGGAGTTGCTCCCATGCTTGCGGGTGCCATTCTCGGTCCGCACCGTCCCAACGACGAAAAACTCTCTCCCTACGAGTGTGGCTTCGAAGCGTTCGAAGACGCCAGGATGAAATTCGACGTCAGATACTATCTCGTTGCGATCCTGTTCATCCTGTTCGACCTTGAAATTGCATTCCTGTTTCCTTGGGCCATTGTGCTGAAGGAGATCGGTATGTTCGGATTTGTCGCGATGCTGGTGTTTCTCGGCATCCTGACCGTGGGATTCGCCTATGAATGGATGAAGGGGGCATTGGAATGGGAATAGAAGGCGTACTCGACAAAGGGTTCGCGACCACCCAGATCGACAATGTCATCAACTGGGCGCGAACCGGTTCCCTCTGGCCGATGACGTTTGGTCTGGCGTGTTGTGCGGTCGAGATGATGCATGCCGGTGCATCCCGGTACGATCTTGATCGCTTCGGGGTTGTGTTCAGGGCAAGCCCGAGGCAGTCTGACGTGATGATCGTGGCAGGTACCTTGTGCAACAAGATGGCGCCTGCGCTGAGGAAGGTTTACGATCAGATGGCGGAGCCGCGCTGGGTAATTTCCATGGGGTCCTGCGCGAATGGCGGCGGTTATTATCATTATTCCTATTCCGTCGTGAGGGGATGCGATCGCATCGTTCCCGTCGACATCTATGTGCCCGGGTGCCCGCCTACAGCAGAAGCGCTGCTCTACGGCATCATTCAGTTGCAGAACAAGATCAAGCGCACCAATACCATCGCCAGGCAATCATGATCGCAAAGCTCGAATCCCTGCTCGGGGCATCCCTCCTGAGCCATACTGAAAGATTGGGGGAGGCCACCATCGTGGTATCCGCGAGCGGCATGCTGGATTCGCTGTCGAAGCTGAGGGACGCGGGTTTCGAGCAGCTCATCGATCTTTGTGGGGTCGATTATTCGGCTTACCGGGACGGGGCATGGGAGGGGAAGCGCTTCGCTGCCGTCTACCATCTGCTCTCGGTTGCGAACAACGATCGCCTCAGGGTGAGGATATTCGCCGAAGAAGATGATTTTCCCGTCCTGGAGTCCTGCATCGGGGTCTGGGCTTGCGCCAACTGGTACGAGCGCGAGGCTTTCGATCTTTACGGCATCATGTTCTCGGGACACCCCGATCTCAGAAGGATATTGACCGACTACGGCTTCGTCGGGAACCCTTTCCGCAAGGATTTTCCGCTTTCCGGCAATGTCGAGATGCGATACGACGCACAGCAGGGCAGGGTGGTCTATCAGCCGGTCAGCATTCCTCCAAGAGAAATCACGCCGCGCATCGTGCGCGAAGAGAATTACGGCAAGGCGTAGATATGGCTGAAATCAGAAACTATACGCTCAACTTCGGTCCGCAGCACCCGGCAGCACACGGCGTGCTGCGCCTTGTTCTGGAGCTCGATGGCGAGGTGATCGAGCGCGCCGATCCGCACATCGGACTCCTGCACCGTGCGACAGAGAAGCTCGCCGAGCACAAGACCTTTCTGCAGGCCGTTCCATACATGGACCGTCTCGACTACGTGTCGATGGTGTGCAACGAGCATGCCTATGTGATGGCGATAGAAAAGCTCATGCAGATCGAGGTGCCTTTGCGCGCCCAGTACATCAGGGTGATGTTCGACGAGATCACGCGCATTCTCAACCATCTGCTCTGGCTGGGCGCGCATGCGCTCGACATCGGCGCGATGACGGTTTTCCTGTATGCCTTCCGCGAACGGGAGGATCTGCTGGATTGCTACGAAGCGGCATCCGGCGCCAGGATGCATGCAGCCTATTACCGTCCGGGCGGGGTCTATCGCGATCTGCCGGATGTCATGCCGCAGTATCAGGCCTCCAAATGGCACAATGCGGCTGCAGTGAAATCCATGAACGAGAACCGCCAGGGATCGCTGCTGGACTTCATCGAGGATTTCACCCGGCGTTTTCCCAGATACGTGGACGAATACGAGACGCTGCTCACCGAGAACCGCATCTGGAAGATGAGGACGGTTGGGATCGGCGTGGTCTCTCCCGAGCGGGCGCTTCAGCTCGGCTTCACTGGCCCCATGCTGAGAGGCTCAGGAGTCGAATGGGACCTGCGCAAGAAGCAGCCCTACGAAGTGTACGACAGGCTGGATTTCGATATTCCCGTAGGCAAGAATGGCGATTGCTACGACAGGTACCTTGTGCGCGTCGAGGAAATGCGTCAATCCAACCGCATCATCAAGCAGTGCGTCGACTGGTTGCGCGCCAACCCCGGCCCCGTGATCACCGAAAACCACAAGGTTGCGCCGCCATCGCGCGTCGCCATGAAGGAGAAAATGGAGGATCTGATCCACCATTTCAAGCTGTTCACGGAAGGCATGCACGTGCCGGAAGGAGAGGCCTACAGCGCGGTCGAGCATCCAAAGGGCGAATTCGGCATCTATCTGGTTTCAGATGGCGCCAACAAACCTTACCGGATGAAAATCAGGGCGCCCGGGTTTGCGCATCTTGCATCCCTCGACGAAATGTCCAGAGGGCACATGCTGGCCGACGTCGTGGCGATCATCGGCACGCAGGACATCGTTTTCGGGGAGGTTGACCGCTGATGCTGAGCGCCGAATCAATAAAGAAAATAGACAGGGAAGTCGCGAAATATCCCGCCGACTGGAAGCAGTCGGCCGCCATGGCGGCCCTCAGGATCGCCCAGGACGAGAAGGGATGGCTGGCTCCCGAGACCATCGAGTACGTTGCCGACTATCTCGGCATGGAAGCGATCGCAGTCTATGAGGTCGCGACCTTCTACAACATGTACAACCTGGAGCCGGTCGGAAAGTACAAGCTTACCCTGTGCACCAATCTGCCCTGTGCATTGTCGGGCGCGAACGACGTCGCGGCTTACCTCAAG
>JAJZPK010000073.1 GCA_021811205.1 Pseudomonadota bacterium | reverse complement strand
TCCGATCTTGCAGCAGGATGGTCGTCCATTTGGCCTGCTGCGTGTAATGCAGGAAGGGGAGCAGCATCGTGTAGGCGAAGAAGGCAATGACGTTGTTCAAGGCGACGTGATTCAGCGCGCCTCGGGTCACCGGCCCTTCGGAATTGAATTCACGAATGACCAGCAACACGACGGCAGGGGAAGAGGAAATGCCTATGGCTGCGGCCAGCGCGGCATGCAGCCTGCCGACATGGAACAGGCCGAGCGCGAAATAGATCAGGAAAAAGGAGAGCGCGCTCTCTGCGAGGCTGGAAAGTATCAGCGCCTTGTCATGCCGCAATGCCCTGACGTCGAGCTGCATGCCGAGCTGGAAAAGAATGAGGCCGAGCGCGATGTCGGTAAAGAGCTTTGCCTCATTCAGCATTTCGGAATTCAGAATGCCGAGAACGCCGGGTCCGAGAAGGAGCCCTGTTGCGACGAACCCGGTGATCCTGGGCAAAAAGTTGGTTCTCTGGGCGAATTCTCCCCCCAGGATGCCGACCAACAGGATCGCGCCGAAAAGCAGGAAATCGTTGCCGGTGAAGGGAAAGTGGGGCAGGAAGGCAAATTGCAATGGTATCTCCTTTTCAGCTACGATTTTAGACGATGTGCCGCAAAGGCGGAATGCTTGAAATATTCCTTCGAGGCCCCATCTGTTTTCGACGTTTCAACACAAGGAGTCACAAGAATGCAAACGGGCAAGGAAACGCTGGGCTTCCAGACCGAGGTCAGACAGCTTCTCAACCTCATGATCCATTCCCTCTACAGCAACAAGGAAATATTCCTGAGGGAGCTGATTTCGAACGCATCGGACGCGACAGACAAGCTGCGGTTCGAGGCGCTCACGGACAGCGCGCTTTTCGAGGAGGATTCCGATCTCAAGATACGCCTCGCCTTCGACAAGGAGAAGAAGACGATCACCATCAGCGACAACGGGATAGGCATGTCGAGACAGGAAGTGATCGACAACATCGGCACCATCGCCAAATCCGGTACGCGCGAGTTTTTTGACAGGCTGACCGGAGATCAGGCCAGGGACGCCAATCTCATCGGACAGTTCGGGGTCGGTTTCTATTCCGCCTTCATCGTCGCCGAAAAAGTGACGCTCGTCACCCGACGCGCAGGACTCACTTCCGAACACGGTGTGATCTGGGAATCGAAAGGCGAAGGCGAATACACGATCGAGAATATCGAAAAGGCATCCCGCGGAACGGAAATCACCCTGCATCTCAGGGAAGGGGAGGAAGGGCTGCTGGATGCATGGCGCATCAAGTCCATCGTCAGAAAATATTCCGACCATATCCAGCTGCCCATCGTCATGAAGGACGAGGAGGGCAATGACGAGGCGCTGAACCAGGCCTCCGCCCTTTGGGCGAGACCCAAGTCTGAAATCACCCAGGAGCAGTACGACGAATTCTACAAGCATGTGGCGCACGATCATGAAGCGCCGCTCGCCCATGTGCATGCCAGGGTGGAAGGGAATCAGGAATACACGCAATTGCTGTATATCCCGTCGCGCGCGCCTTTCGATCTTTTCGATCGCGAATCCAGGCATGGCATCAAGCTCTATGTGCGGCGCGTTTTCATCATGGACGATGCGGAGCAGCTGATGCCGCAATACCTGAGGTTCGTGAAGGGGGTTGTCGACTCGAACGATTTGCCGCTCAACGTTTCGAGGGAAATATTGCAGGAATCTAAAACCATCGAGGCGATCAGGTCGGGCTGCGTGAAGAAGGTATTGGCCATGATCGAGGATCTTGATGCCGAGAAATACGCCAAATTCTGGAAGGAATTCGGCAGGGTGATGAAGGAGGGGGTGGGCGAGGATTTCTCCAACCGCGAAAAAATCGCGAAGCTCTTGAGGTTCGCTTCGACCCGTCTCGACACGGAAGAAGAATCCGTATCGCTTTCCGATTACGTATCGAGGATGAAGGAAGGTCAGGAAAAGATCTACTACGTGACCGCAGAAACGTTCGCAGCCGCGAAAAACAGCCCTCATCTCGAGATATTCAGGAAGAAGGGCATCGAAGTGCTGCTGCTTTCCGATCGCGTTGACGAATGGCTGGTATCCAATCTGCACGAATTCGAAGGCAAACAGCTCCAGTCCGTGGCCAAGGGCGGTCTCGACCTGGGTTCTCTGGAAGACGAGGAAGAGAAGAAGGAGCAGGAGAAGGAGAGCGGCGAATACAAGGATCTGGTCGAGAGAATCAAGCGCGAACTCGAAGACAAGGTCAAGGAAGTACGCGTGACGCATCGGTTGACCGAATCGCCTGCCTGCCTCGTTTCAGACCAGCACGACATGGGCATGAATCTCGAGCGCCTTCTGAAATCTGCGGGGCAGAATGTGCCGACGAGCAAGCCCATCCTGGAAATCAACCCGCACCATCCCCTCGTTCAGCAACTCAAATACGAGGAAGATCGCTTTTCCGACTGGAGCACTATCCTGTTCGATCAGGCGATGCTTTCAGAAGGCGGACAGCTGGATGATCCGGCAGGTTTCGTCAAGCGGCTGAACGGGCTGATGCTGGCGCTTTCCGGAAAATAGAAGCAGCAAGGCCGCCCTGGGCGGCCTCCTTCATGATGGATGCTTCACCCTGAACCAGCAGCAGTAAAGGGCGGGAAGGAAGATCAGGGTGAGCAGGGTCGCGCTCAGCAGTCCTCCCATGATGACGACCGCCATGGGGCTCCAGAAGCCGTTTTGCGCAAGCGGGATCATCGCCAGCATGGCTGCGGACGCAGTCAGCAGGATCGGTCTTGCCCGCCTCACCGTCGATTCGATGACAGCATCCCAAGGGGAAAGTCCTTCTTCAAGATCCTGTTCGATCTGGTCGACAAGGATCACGGAATTGCGCATGATCATGCCGGCGAGCGAAATCGTGCCGAGCATCGAGACGAATCCGAACGGAACGTGGAAAAGCAGCAGGGCCGACGTGACGCCGATGATGCCGAGCGGCGCCGTCAGCAGGACGATGATGACCAGCTGGAATTTCCTGAGCTGAAGCATGAGCAGCGTGACGATGAGGGCGATTGTGACAGGCAGGACGGCAACAACGGATTGGGTGGCCTTGCCGTTGTCTTCAGCGACGCCGCCGATTTCGATCCTGTATCCGGGAGGCAGTTTGATTTTGGCGATCTTGCCGGAGATAGCTGCGTTGACTGCCTGGGCGTCGATTCCGTCCGGAACATCGCCTCTCACAGTCACGACAGGCAGGCCGTACCGATGCCAGACAATGCCTTCCTCCACGTCGTCGTTGACGGTTGCGATGTCCGAGAGCGGGACGTATTTTCCTGAACCGGCGTAGATCTTCATCCTGTTCGGGAAATCGATATCGCTTCGCTCGGCCTTGTCGGCACGCATGACGATGGCCATGCTCTTCTCCCCTTCGCGATAGCTGCTCACAGTGATGCCGCTCGAGAGGATGCGGAGCTGGTTCGACAGATCGCTGGACGAGATGCCGAATTGCCTGGCTTTCGCCTGGTCGACCTGGATATCGTAGGTCTTGACGTCTTCTCCCGAATCAAAGCTCACGTTCTTGGTTCGGCCGCTATCCTTGAGCATGGTTGCGATTTTGCCTGCGATCTGCCTCAGCTTGTAGATGTTCTCGCCGAGAACCCTGTACTGGAGCGGAAAGCCGACCGGGGGGCCGTTTTCGAGGCGCGTGACCCTGATGCCGTATTGAGGATAGTCGGAATCGAGTTGTTTGCGCAGCGTTTGCAGCACTCTTTCACGCATCGCCACGCTTTTCGTCGAGACGACAATCTGCGCGTAATTCGGGGAGGGCAGACCAAGGTCAAGCGGGAGATAGAAGCGTGGCGTATTGCCTCCCACGTAGCTCGCGAAATAGGCCACTTCCTTGTCATTTTTCAGTCTGTTTTCCACGCCCTTGACGACCCGCTCGGTTGCATCGAAGGTCATGCCTTCAGGAAGCCAGATGTCGACAAGCAGTTCGGGTCTTTCCGAGGGCGGGAAGAATTCCTGTTCGACTTTCGAAAATCCCGCCAGGGAGAGCAGGAATGCAGCCAAGGTCATTGCCACGACGATCCGGCGCCGCTCCAGGCAAATTTCGATGAAACGCCTGAAGGCGACATAGAACCCTTTCGTGTAGAAGTCTTCCTGGGGCTTGTGGATGCGGCTTTCCTCAAGCAGCAGCGTGCCGAGGTAAGGGGTGAAAATCACGGCGACCAGCCAGGAGGCGACGAGCGCGATGGTGACGACGATGCACAGCGAAAAGGTATATTCGCCTGCGGAGGATTTGGCGAGCCCGACCGGGAGGAAGGCGGCCGCCGTCACCAGGGTTCCCGTCAGCATGGGGAAGGCCGTACTCTTGTAGGCGAACGTGGCCGCTCTTGCCTTTCCCCATCCTTCCTCGATCTTCACTTTCATCATTTCCACGGCGATCATCGCATCGTCGACCAGAAGGCCGAGCGCAATGATCAGCGCGCCGAGCGAGACGCGCTGCAGGTCGATGCCGAAAATGCCCATGAACAGGAAGGTTGCGGCCAGCACGATGGGAATGGACAGGGCGACCACGAGGCCGGCTCTCGCTTTCAGGCTGACGAATCCGACGGCGAGCACGATGGCCAGCGCTTCGAGAAGAGATCTCACGAACTGTCCTACCGATTTCTGGACGACTTCCGGCTGGTCCGCGACGCGATGGATTTCGACGCCCTGAGGCAGATTCGCGGCCAGCGCCTTGTCGACTTCATTCCCGGTCTCGATGATGTCTGCATCTTTCGTCATCGAAACGGCAAGGCCGACTGCATCCTGACCATCAAAGCGCATCTTGAATGTCGGTGGATCGGCATAGCCCAGGTAGATGTGGCTGATGTCACCCAGCCTGTACGCCTTGTTCCGTGCATGGATTTCGATGTCCTGGATTGACTGCAGAGAATCGAAGTCGCCGCTCACTCTCAGTCTTACCGTGTTGAAATCGGTCACTATTTTCCCGGCAGGCGCCATCCTGTTCCTGTCCCGCAGGCGCTGTGCGAGTGCAAGGGGATCGATGCCGATCTGGGCCAGCTTCTCGTTGGAGAAATCGATGTATATTTTCTCCGACTGCACGCCGATCAGGCTGATTCTGCCGATATGGGGGATGCCGAGCAATTCCTGTCTGACGACCGATGCCTGCTTGGCGAGAGCTGCATTGTCCAGGGTCTTTGACGTGAACGCATAGATGAGGCCGTAAGTTTCGCCGAACTGGTCGTCGATGAAGGGGCCTTCCATGGTTTTCGGAAGCAGAGGGCGTATATCCTTGAGTTCCTTGCGCACTGCTCGCCAGGCGTGATCCAGCTCGGATGGCGGCATCGAATCCTTGAGCGCGACGAAGATCACGGCCTCCCCTGGCCTGGAATAACTGTCCACGCTGTCCAGCCAGGGGGTTTCCTGCAGCTTGCGCTCGATCTTGTCGGTGATCTGCTGGGCCATTTCCTGGGCTGTCGCACCAGGCCAGGTGACCTTGATGGTCATGACCTTGAAGGTAAAGTCTGGATCTTCCTTTTGCGGGAGGCGGGTATAGGCGTAAAAGCCTGCGAACAGGATGGCGGCGAGGAAGTAGAGCACCAGCGTTCTGCGCTTGAGTGCCCATTCCGACAGATTGAATTGGCTCATTGATTGGGCGTTCTAGGCCATCGAACTTGCATTATATGCCATCTTGCGGACAAAGAATTTTCAGGCAGTCGAGTAGCTTGCCGCACTGCGCATCGGTACCCACGGTGATGCGCAGGAACTGGTCGATTCTGGGCTGCCTGAAATGCCTCACGATGATGCGTTCCTCCCTTAGCCTTGCTGCAAGCGCTGCGGCGTCCCATTTCGGGTGCCTCGCGAAAACGAAGTTGGCTGCAGAGGGCAACACGGAGAATCCGAGCGCATCCAGTCCTTCGATGAGTCTTTCTCGGCTTGCGATGACCTTTCTGCGGGTCGTCTCAAAATAATCCCTGTCTTCGAAAGCGGCAACCGCACCGGAAATCGCAGGGCGCCCGAGCGGGTAGGAATTGAAGCTGTTCTTGATGCGCTCGAGCGCTTCGATCAGTTCGGGATGGCCGACGGCAAATCCGACCCTGAGCCCTGCGAGCGAGCGCGATTTGGAAAGCGTCTGGATCACGAGCAGGTTGGGGTATTGCTTCGTCAGCAAAATGGCCGATTCCCCGCCGAAATCGATGTAGGCTTCGTCCACGACGAGCACGGATTCGCGATTCTTTTCGGCGAGCGCTTCTATTGCATGCAATGGCAGCAGGCAGCCTGTCGGCGCATTGGGATTGGGGAAGATGATGCCGCCATTCGGTCTGAAATAATCCTTGACGTCGATGGCAAAATTGCCGTCGAGCGGCAAGGCTTCGAATTCGATGTCGTAGAGCTTCGCATAGACCGGGTAGAAGCTGTAGGTCACGTCGGGGAAAAGGATGGGGTTGTCGTGCTTGAGGAGCGCGTTGAATACGTGCGCGAGCACCTCGTCGGATCCGTTTCCGACGAAAACGCAATTGGGTTCGATGCCGTAAAATTTCGAGATGGCAGCCTTCAGGCGGTCCGAGTTGGGATCCGGGTAGAGTCTCAGGGAAGCATCCGCCTCGCGCCTGACTGCCTCGATCGCTTGCGGCGAAGGGGGATAGGGATTCTCGTTGGTGTTCAGCTTGATGAGGTTGTCCATCTTGGGCTGCTCACCCGGGACATAGGGTGTAAGTCGGCTGACGACCTCGCTCCAGTATCGGCTCATGTTCGGTTCGTTCAAAAAGGACTATTCTAACCCATCTTGCGCCATACGCTGGCGAGCCAGGGCTGCGCCTCGATAGGCAGTCCTGGTGGGCGGTAATAATGCGCGAGCTCGCAAAACCCCGCTTCATTCATGTAGGCGCGCCAGGACTCGATATCGTGATAGGCGCCAAAGCGGCCGCCTCTCCATTCTTCCTCGTTCGCTCCTCGGGGATTTGAGCTGAAAAGCACGCCCTCAGCCTTGAGCGCCGCATGAAGCTCGCGCAGCACGCGCGGGAGCGCTTCGCAGGGGACGTGGAACAGGGAGGCATTGGCGAAAATGCCATCGAAGCGGGATTCGGGCAGGTCGAGCTCGAGGAAATTCTGATGCCATACTTCGCATCCGCTGTATTCCCGTGCCATTGTGACGAATTCGCCGCATCCTTCCAGCCCCACCGCATGATGCCCCATGCTCGAGAAGGCCTTGAGATCCCGTCCCGGGCCGCAGCCGAAGTCGAGGATGGATAAGGGCGCATTGTTGACGATGTGTTTCAGCAATGCATCGATGTTCTGGCTGACATCGTGGTCCTTCGTGCCTTCGAAAAAGGGCTGCGCGCGAGAAGCGTATTGCGCGAGCGTTCTTGAAGCGATGTCTTCGAGCGCTTCCTTTTTCATGGACTCGAACACTGTTTTCCGGAAAGCACGCAGCGCCAGACCTGCTTTCCATATTGGTCCCTTTCCGTGACGAGCCAGCCCTTCTTTTTCTTCTCCAGCGTCATGAAGCCGAATTTGTCGGTAGAAAAATAATTTCTGACGATCGCGCCGGGATACGGAGCGGCACCTTCCGGCAGCTTTTCAGGCAATGCCTCATCCAGCGCCGTTCCGGAATTGCCCGAGACGAAGGTGGCCGGGTAGCCGTTTTCGAAATCCAGCGCTTCGAACAAGTGCACGTGCCCGTGGAAGGCCGCGTCGATTCCAGGCGGATAGAAATGGCCGGTGTTGGTTTGGTGGAGGGCGCTCTGCAAAACCTCGTTGCCAGGGTAGAGCTTGTCGCGCCACTCCGAAAAACCGAGCAAAGGATGGTGGCTGATGAAGAAGCTGTGAGGCATTCTGGCGGCGAGCCTGGCTACGGTTTCGAATTCGGACGGATAATGCCTTTCGGCGAAATCGGGGCTCGACGAATCGAACACGATCAGCTGCGTACTTTTCGAGATCGGAACTGAATAGGGCGTGCTGTAATCGCTGCATGATTCTGAAAAGGGTCCCGGATCGAGAAAAAGGAACCATCCCTTGCCTGCCCGTTGGCACGACTCGTGATTGCCTCTCGCGACAACCCAGGGCGCTGCCTCGAGAAGCGTTTTTGCGGGGGAGAAGAAGTCAGCATTCCATGAATCGAAGCCGTAGCCGTGAACGTCATGCGCGCATTCCGGGCAGGATGCTTCGCGATAAAGGTAATCCCCGACATGGATTACCAGATCGGGCCTGAAGGCTGCTGCCGCGCGGCTGATGCGCTCGAACGGCCAAGCTCTTGCGCAATCCTGGAAGGTATGGCCCTTCTGCCTGCATCCCGTATCCCCGATCAGGACAATGCGCCTGAATTCGGGGGCGGGAGCGGGCAGACGAATTTCCCCGGCGGAAATCCTTTTTACGCCATGGGGCACGGATGCTTCGCATACCAGGGCCGGGAAATTGGCGGACGGGGTCGAGCGCACGCGCATGGCCGCTTTTCGGCCGTCGAAGCGCACTGAAGGGCATGCTTCTTTAGCGGTGATGATGCGGACGAGACTCTTGCCGTCCGCCGTTTTCAGGATGAAAGCGATGTCCCCCTTTCCCCACGAAAGGGCAGGAAAGATCAGAAAGCATGCCAGGATGGCCGTCAAGAAGCGCATTGCCGGTACGGTGGTTTGGACAAGGCATTTTAGCCCGTTTCCGCCCGGCAAGGAATTAGCGGTAACACGCCCTAAATGAAGGCCATTCCTGCGAAAGCAATATTGAAACCCGTCCAGATTACGGCGATGATTCCCCACGTGCGAGTCCGATCCCGTTTCATGTTGAATCTGTTCTGAAGCCAGGTGAAGGTATAGCCGCAGGCCGCCCCGAACAGGAGCCCCCAGACAAGGTGCTGCGCTTTTTCTCCCCAAACGAAGCCTGCCGTTATGGCGTTGTGGGATACGATGGGCGAGAAAACGCCGGCGATTGCACCGAAAGTCAGCCATCTGACCATGTAATAACTCAAATCCTTCTGCGCATCGAGCTGCATACGCTGCTCCTTTTCAGCAGGTTGAAAAGAGGTCCGGCTCACGCCGGACCTTAATGCATTTCAGCTGTGCGCCTGTGCCTCAAGCGCGCCGTGGCGGGACATCGAAATCGCCAGGATGATGACATAGGCGACACCGAAGACAATCATACACCAGTCTACGAAGCCGCTAAAGGTGTAGGGATTGTAGGCGAGATGACCATCTCCGCCCCAGTTTCCGAAAGAACCTCGCCCTACCAGACACATCGTCGCTGCACCAAACACGCTTCCGTTCCCCATTCCGGTCAGCATGCCGCCAACGATGGTTGCCCAAAATGCCCTGCTCGATAAACTCCTGCTTTCCATCATTACCCTCCTCAAGCGAATTGC
This sequence comes from Pseudomonadota bacterium, assembly GCA_021811205.1. The sequence continues at coordinate 1,756 of JAJZPK010000073.1, read as the reverse complement.
TTTAGATGTAATAGGCAGTGTCCGTTTGGATTCCTTCGGATGCCTTCCCTTTTCTCCTCTTTGTTGACATGGAACTTTGCGGCAACATTTTCATGTCGACGCAAGCATCCTTATAACATAAAAACCATGTCATTAAAAAGGTTTTTTCGAAATTGCGCAACATTCTGTTTATTATTAAAAAATATGTCCATGGTCATTTCCTTTGGTTCGTGCGTTAGCTTGCTCTCGCCGCGCCGTGATGATGCGCGCTGTCAATGTGTCAAGCGAAGCCGCCGAGCCTTGCTAAATGCAACTTGGGGAAAGCCGCCATTCCGGGTTAAAATCCAATAATTTTGTAGCTGGACGGGAGAAATCGAAATGCAGATAGGCATCCCTCTTGAGGTCAGGGCGGGGGAGAAGCGGGTCGCTGCGACCCCCGAGACGGTGAAAAAGCTCGCGGGCCAGCATTCAATATTCGTCCAGTCGGGCGCAGGACTTGGCGCGAACATCGAGGACGGCGAATTCGAGGCGGCAGGGGCGAAGATCGTGGGTTCCGCTGCCGAGCTCTATGCCGCATCCGATCTCGTTCTGAAGGTGAGAGGGCTCGAGGAATCCGAATTCGGGCTCGCCAAAAAAGGAAGCATCGTTGCCGGAATGCTGACTCCCCATGACATGGAGAAGATGGCTGCCTATGCTGCGCACGGCCTCACCGCATTTGCCATGGAATCGATTCCGCGCATCAGTCGTGCACAGAGCATGGACGTGCTGTCTTCCCAGGCGAACATTGGCGGATACAAGTCTGTGATGCTCGCTGCGAACGCCTACGGACGCTTCTTCCCCATGCTGATGACTGCGGCCGGAACGGTGAAGGCTGCGCGCGTGCTGATTCTGGGCGTTGGGGTGGCAGGGCTGCAGGCGATTGCCACGGCAAAACGGCTGGGTGCCGTGATCGAGGCCTTCGACGTGAGGCCGGCGGTCAAGGAGCAGGTGCTGAGTCTGGGCGCGAAATTCGTCGAAGTGCCGCTCGCAGAGGGGGAAAGCGCAGAGACATCGGGCGGCTATGCCAAGGAGATGTCAGAGGATTACAAGAGAAAGCAGGCCGAGCTCATCCATGCCAGGGCGATCCAGTCCGACATCGTGATCACGACCGCATTGATCCCGGGAAGGCCGGCCCCGGTCCTGCTACAGGAAGAAACGGTCAAGGCGATGCGGCATGGTTCCGTGGTCGTCGACATGGCTGTCGAATTCGGCGGCAACTGTCCGCTTTCCGAAAAGGATCAGGTTGTGGAAAAGCATGGCGTGACCCTGATCGGCTACAGCAACCTGCCCGCCATGGTGGCGGCGGATGCGAGCGCGCTTTATGCGCGCAACATGCTGAATTTCATCAATCTGCTGTTCGACGCGAAAACCGGGGAACTGAATATCAACCGGGAAGACGAGATCGTCTCCGGTACCCTCATTGCATTGAACGGCGAACTGGTCAAAAAGTAAGGAGAATTCCATGGGCGGCGCAGTCGATCCATTCATCATCAATCTCACGGTTTTCGTTCTGGCAATTTTCGTCGGCTACCATGTCGTGTGGAACGTCACGCCGGCGCTGCATACCCCGCTCATGGCGGTGACCAATGCGATCAGCGGCATCATCATCGTCGGCGCGATGCTTGCAGCCGGCCCTTCCAAGATCGATTTCGGAACGATCGTCGGGGCGATTGCGGTGACGCTCGCGGCAATCAACGTGTTCGGGGGCTTTCTCGTGACCCGACGCATGCTTGAAATG
>JAJZPK010000072.1 GCA_021811205.1 Pseudomonadota bacterium | reverse complement strand
GAAAGAACTCAGGCGCTCGTCCACGAATTCGACGGGCAACCTGTACCTCGCTTCCAGGCGTCTGCCGAAAAGCTTCGAAAGCCGGGTGAGTTCATGTTCGTCGCCGCTCATCGACAGTGGCAATCCTACCACGAGCAGGGAAGGTTGCCACTCCTTGATCAAAACATCGATCGCTTCGAAGCATTCGGATTTTTTTTCCCAGAGGATGGTCGAGATGGGGTGAGCGATTCCGGTTTCCAGGCTGCCGAGGGCCACGCCGATTCGCCTTGTCCCGAAATCGAAGGCCAGCACCTCACCCATGCCCCGCCGATTCACTGAGATTCGCCCAGTCTATGCCCATCATCCTGAGCGCGGCGGGAAGACGCTCTTCGGCCGCAGTGTCGAAAAGGATGTCCTTCGAGGATTTCGCGCTCAGCCAGGCATTCTGGCTCAGTTCGTGCTCCAGCTGCCCCGGCGCCCATCCTGCATAGCCGAGGGCAACCAGAACATGCGGGGGTCCCGAGCCCTGCCCCAGGGATTGAAGGATGTCCCTGGAGGTTGTGAGCCCCATGTTCTCGGTGACGGCAATGGTCGATTGCCACTGTCCGACCGGCTCGTGAAGAACGAATCCCCTTTCCATTTCGACAGGCCCGCCGAAATAGACCGGAACCTTCTCGAATTCTTCGTTCCTGGATTCAATTCCGAGCTCGCTGAGCATGGAAGCCAGGTTCATCGCGATCGGACGGTTGACCACTAACCCCAGCGCACCCTGGTCGTGATGCTCGCAGATATACATCAGGCATTTGGAGAATACCGGATCCATCATGCCGGGCATGGCTATCAGGAAATGGTCTGTAAGATCGAAAGCACTCATGACGTTCCATTGTAGTCATCTGGCGGCAACTTCACAATTGCGCTATTTTCGCCAAAAGGCCGGAGTGAAGAGGATCAGGATGGAAAAGATCTCCAGGCGGCCGAGCAGCATGGCCAGAATACAGACCCAGGCCTGGAAACTGTTCAGGCTGCCGTAGGTCGTGGCGGGGCCGACCTGGCCCAGTCCCGGGCCGACATTGTTGATGCAGGCGATGATCGCACTGAAGGAGGAAACGAAATCGAACCCGCTTCCGACGAGCATGAATACCAGCACGAGGATGCTCATGAAATAGAGGAAAATGAAACCAAGAACGGAATAGACAACATTGTTCTGGACGACCTGGCCGTTGATTTTCAGCGGGTTGACAATGGAAGGATGGAGAAGACGCAGCATTTCGCGCTGGCTCTGTTTCACGAGGACGAGGGTCCTTATCATCTTGATCCCGCCCCCCGTCGAGCCGGAGCTGACGGATATGCAGCTCAGAAAAAGCATCCAGAGCGGAGCGAGAATGGGCCAGGCATTGTAATCGGTGCTTGTCAAACCGCAGTCCGTCGCAATGGAAACCACATTGAAGGACGCATGCCGCAGTGCTGTCCAGAAATTATCGTAGATTCCCCTGTGCCATAGAAAAAGGGCGATGGCGACAACGCTTCCCGAAACCAGCTTGATGAAGGCCACACCTTCCCGGTCCGCCCTGTAGAGCTTGAGGCTTTTGCCTCGCAGCGCGAGGAAATGGGTCGCGAAATTCATGCCTGCGACCAGCATGAAGAAAGTCAGGATGATTTCTATGGCGGGAGAATGGAAATATGCGATGCTCGCATCGTGAGTGGAGAATCCGCCCAGGCTCATCGCGGAAAAGGCATGGCAGATCGCATCGAATCCGCTCATTCCGGCAAGCTTCAATGCGATGATGCAGGCCAGGGTAATGGCGAAATAGACGAGCCAGAGGTTTTTCGCAGTTTCGGTAATGCGCGGGGCGAGCTTGCTGTCTTTCATCGGGCCGGGCGTTTCGGCCCTGGAGAGCTGCATGCCGCCCACGCCAAGAAGAGGCAGAATGGCCACGGCGAGGACGATGATGCCCATTCCCCCGATCCAGCTGAGTTCGTGGCGCCAAAGATTGATCGATTGCGGCAGGTTGTCGAGTCCGGAGAGAACGGTGGCGCCGGTTGTCGTCAATCCGGACATGCATTCGAAGAAGGCGTGGGTGAAGGTGAGGCCGCCGAGCGACCCCAGCAGGGGAAGCGTGGAGAAGGCCGCAACGCCAAGCCAGGTCGACACCACCATCAGGAACCCGTCCCTGGGTTTCATCTCCCGCTTGAAATCCCGGGTCGCCAGCCAGAGCAGCGTGCCGAATCCCAGAGTGAGCACCAACGATCGAAAGAAGTCTGCAAGCTGGCCATCCCGGTAGATGAGCGAGGTCAGTATCGGAAGGAGGTAGGCCAGGCTGAATACCATCAGGACCTTTCCGAGAATGTGGGCTACTGACAGTACCCTGTGCATCAGAAGAATCCCATTGCAACCTGGAACAGCTTTTCGACTTTGGGAATGAGTTCCTTGTTGATTGCGAATATGATGACATGGTCTTCCGGTTCGACCACGGTATCGTGGTGCGCGATCAGCACCTGTTCGCCCCTGACGATCGCGCCTATGCTCACGCCGGGAGGAAGGTCGATCTCGTCATTCCGTCTGCCGACCACTCTGGAAGATTTCGCATCACCATGCGCGACCAGTTCGAGGGCCTCGGCGGCGCCGCGGCGCAGGGAGTGCACTGCAGTGACATCGGCCCGCCTGACATGGGTGAGCAGGGTACCTATGGTGGCCTGGGAAGGGGAAATGGCGATGTCGATCTCGCCGCCCTGGACGAGATCGACATAGGCGCCCCGGTTGATCAGGGCGATCACCTTGCGGGCCCCCATCCTTTTCGCCAGCAGGGCGGCCATGATGTTGTTTTCATCGTCGTTCGTCAGCGCGCAGAAGAGATCCATCTCGTCCACGTTTTCTGCTTCCAGAAGCCCCTCGTCGGTCGCATCCCCGTGCAGAACCAGGGTGCTGGAAAGATTTGCAGCCAGCCTTTCGCAGGATTTCTTGTTGAATTCGATGAGCTTCACCTGATAAGCCTTCTCGACGGATTTTGCCAGCCTGCTGCCGATGTTCCCTCCGCCTGCGATCATGATGCGCCTGATCGGTTTGTCCATGCGCTTCAATTCGCTCATGACCATGCGGATGTCCTTGGCGGCGGCAATGAAAAACACCTCGTCGCCCGTCTCGATCACGGTGTCCCGCTCGGGCATGATCGCCCTTCCCTTGCGGAATATCGCGGCGACGCGGGTTTCGACGTTGGGCATGTGCTTCCGGATGTTCTGGAGCTCCTGATCCACGAGGGATCCGCCTTCGGCAGCGCGCATCCCGACCAGGTTGACCTTGCCGTCTGCGAAATCCAGAACCTGCAGCGCTTCCGGGAATTCGATCAGCTTGACGATGTCATCGGTCAGGATCTGCCGTTGGCAGATGGTGAAATCGACGCAGAAGTTTTCGGGAGAAAAGATTTCGGGGTGGGAAAGGTAGTCCGCGGCGCGAATCCGGGCGATCTTGGTCGGGACATTGAAAATGATCGAGGCCAGCTTGCAGGCGACCAGGTTGGTTTCGTCGTTCTGGGTCACGGCAAGAATCATGTCTGCATCCTGGGCACCGGCCTGCTTCAATATTTCCGGGTGGGATGCGTTTCCGGCTACCGTGCGCAGATCGAGCCGGTCCTGCAGCAGCCCAAGCCTCTCGGGGTCGACGTCGACGATCGTGATGTCGTTTGCTTCCCCCGCCAGACTCTCCGCGACCGTGGATCCCACTCTTCCCGCCCCGAGAATAATGATCTTCATGAGCTATTCGCCTTTTCTGATCCAGTCCCGCCATTTTCCGAAAAGTACCCCGTTCCGGGCTGCGATGGCGGAGCGCGTCCATGGCGGACTTCCCCAGAAATCGTCGCTGTCGATGCAGCAGATGCTCCCCCCCGCTTCGGTGAGAACGAGTGCGCCCGCGGCATAATCCCACAGTTTCTGTCCACCATGCAAATACAGATCGATGCGTCCTGCTGCAGCGTAGCACCATTCCAGGGAGCAGGCCCCGAAATTGCGCTGGGAAGAATAGGGAGGGGAGAGGGCGAGCCGGTTTGCCAGAACTTTCGGCAGCCGCTTGAAATCGACTCCGGCGATCGATCCTTTCAGGTGTTCGGAGCCGAACCTGAGCGGTAGCCTTTCCCCGTCGAGCCAGGCGCCGCCGTCTTTCATGGCGGTGAACATTTCCCTGGAAACAGGATTGTAGACCACGCCGAGGACGCTTTTTCCGCCTTCCATCAATGCCACCGAAACTGCGAAATAAGGGATGCCGTTGACGAAATTGGAGGTGCCGTCGATCGGATCGACACACCAGATCTCGTTCGATTTCCAGAGTGAGGTCTGTTCCGATTCGGCCATTTCCTCGCCGATCAGGGGCACGGGCCGGATTTTGAAAAGCTCCCGCTTCAGGGCTTCCTGAACTGCGAGGTCGGCTTCGGTGAAAAGGCTGCCGTCAGCCTTCCTCTGCCGTGCCACTTTGAGATAGCGCGGCAGGATTTCATCGTTTGAAATCCCGCGTACGGCAGATTCCACCGCGTTGAGCAGGCTTATTTCCACTTGATCGAGCAGCCTATGCCGGGAATCTGCTCCTCGGGGCCTTGCCCTGTTTGCGCGACCCGGACCATCGCGTTGAAAAGATCCCGGTCCGATTCGGGCGCAGTTTCCTTCCTGGAGGCGTCGAACCTGCCCCGGTACTGCAGTTCGAGATTCGCATTGAAGCCGAAGAAATCGGGAGTGCATATTGCACCGTAGGCTTTTGCGACTTCCTGCGTTTCGTCGATCACATAGGGGAAGGGGAAATGGAATTCCCGCGCCACCTGCTTCATGTTTTCGAAGGAATCCTCCGGATAGTCGGTCGGATCGTTCGACATGATGGCGATGCTGTTGATGCCGTATCGGATGAGTTCCTGTAGGTCATTCACGAGGCGTTTTCTGATGGCCTGGACGTAGGGGCAGTGGTTGCAGATGAACATCACGAGCAGACCGTTCTTTCCGCGGCTCGTGGCAAGCGTATGCCGCTTTCCGTCAACGCCGGGAAGGTCGAAGTCCGGCGGATTCCAGCCGAAATCGCAGACGGGGGTTTGCAGACTGACCATGTTTTCTCCTTGGGCTTTCGATAATTGAGGTTTGCCAGACATGGCAGCCTCGATATCAGAGGGCATTTTAGCCCGACAGGCTGCAATATGGAATCATCGCGATGTACGATGCAACCGGGCGGGATTATTTCCAGACGGGCAGGGATACGCCCACGCCCCAGACATTCTGGCGATGGTTGTAATCGATCAGACTTTCGCCGTAGCCCGTGAAATACTGGAGGTGCAAATCGAAATCGCTGCGCCAGTCCGGAGAAAAATACTTCAAGATTTCTTCGAGGGGGTAGGAATAATCGAGCTGTAGCGAGCGGATGCGCGCGGTAGCTGAAAGCTCGTAACGGTTGAAATAAAGCAGTTGCACATCGCCGTAACCCATGTAATGGGTGATGTCCGGATTGTCGTTCTGCGAGGGGTTGCTTACTTGTATACGGGTCCAGAGGCGTGGCAGCAGGACCAGCGTGCCGCCCTGAAAATCGTCGTTCTCGAAGCCCGTTTGGACGTAAAGCCGGTTCCAGCTGCGCGATCTGGGGTCGCTCTGCCCGTTGGACTGGTGATCGATGGCGATGTTCAGGAGCTTCGGCGAAAAAGCGGAAGCGTCCGGAGCAGTGAATCTTTTGGAAAGAATGAGCTCGGGTTGGTAATTGCTTTCCCTGAAAGGGCGGGAGTGGGATGCATCCCAGAATTGCCAGAAAGATTGCTGGGTATAGCCGAACCACATGGCCCAGTCGCTGCTGTCCTGAGCCCATATCCTGGACTTGAAGCTGAACTGGAATTTCGCTTCGGTGTTGTCCAGAGGATAGGTATAGGGAACCCGGTTGTTGGGGTTGGGGCTGGTCGGCGCGTTGTTGGGATTCGAGGAATTCGCGATCGGCAGGAAATAATTCTGTCGGTACATTGAGATGGCACCGCTTTGATCCGGATCCCAGGTCGAGAGCAGCATGGATTTTTCTGCCAGAGGGTTTGCCGCTTTTTCGGGTATTCCGGTTGCTGAAGCTTTCTGCTTGACGGGTTTTTCAGGTGCTTTCGGGGAACTTGCTTCGGGGCTTGCCAGGCTTTTGTAGCAGTCGCGCTGGGTCGCCAGGGGCGCATTGTCCTGCTCCATTTTCAGGCAATCCCGGAAGTTCAGGGCTTGTGCGGATCCTGCCCAGAATGCGAGGATCAGCCAAATCGCGAGCCGCCTCATTTTTTACCCAGGTAATTCGCAATTCGAGCGAAATCGGAAACGGAAAGGTTCTCGGCGCGCGCCTGCGGGTCGATGGCGAGAGTCTCGAAATCCTCCTCTTCCAGCATGCCCCTGAGCGTGTTTCTCAATGTCTTGCGGCGCTGCGAAAACGCAGCTGCGACGATTTTCGAGAACAGGGCCTGGTCGGCAGCTTCAGCGGATTCGAGCGGGACCATCCTGACGATTGCAGAATCGACTTTGGGTGTGGGGTTGAAGCATTCTGGGGGCACTTCGAAGCATTTCTCCATGTCGAAACGATGCTGCAGCATCACGGAAAGCCTGCCGTAATCGTGAGTCGATGGTTCCGCGACCATCCTGTCGACCACTTCCTTCTGCAGCATGAAATGCATGTCCCGGATCGAATCCGAAAATTCGGACAGGTGGAAAAGCAATGGAGTGGAGATGTTGTAGGGCAGGTTGCCCACGATCCTGAGATTCTTTCCCAGGCTGGAAAAATCGAATTTGAGGGCGTCATCCTGATGGATCGTGAGCCTGTTTTCGGGAAAGCGCTTCGAAAGATGGGCCACGATGTCGCGGTCTATCTCGATCACGTCCAGATGGTCGAGGATGGAAAGCAATGGCACGGTGAGCGCGCCGAGCCCCGGTCCGATTTCGGCCATTCTGTCCGCAGGCATGGGGCGTATGGCGTCGATAATTCTCGCGATGATGGCGTCGTCCTTCAGGAAGTTCTGACCGAAGCGCTTTCTCGGTTTATGGCTCATCTCGATTTCTCGACCATTTCGATTGCGGTCCGGATTGCGGCTTTCAGGCTTCCCCCTTCTATTTTCCCCGTTCCTGCGAGGGAAAGTGCGGTTCCGTGGTCGACGGATGTCCTGATTATGGGCAGGCCCAGGGTGATGTTCACCCCCCCCCCGAAACTTGCGTATTTGAGAACCGGAAGCCCCTGATCGTGGTACATGGCGAGCACGCAGTCGAACCCTTCGAGATGATTGAAGAGCGTGTCGGCCGGAAAGGGGCCCTCTACAAGCATGCCTTCTTTCCGCAGTGACAGAATCGCTGGTTCGATGGTGTCGATTTCTTCCCGCCCAAGATAGCCCGATTCACCTGCATGCGGATTGAGCCCGGTGACTGCGATTCTCGGGAAAGCTATACCGAAGTGTTTCTTCAGGTCGAAATGCAGTATCTTCAAGGTATGCCTGAGCGAATCCCTTGTGATTGCATCCGGCACATCCCGCAGAGGGAGATGGGTGGTGGCGAGCGCGACCCGCATCCCGCCGCCCGCGAGCATCATGACGACCTGTCCGGTTCCGGTGAGCTCGGCCAGAAATTCGGTGTGACCGCTGAAGGCAATTCCGGCGGCATTGATGATTCCCTTGTGGATCGGGGCGGTCACGAGCGCATCGAATTCGCGATTCAGGCAGCCTGAGACTGCCCGCTCCAGCGTTTCAAGGACCGCACGGCTGTTCGAAGCATCCGGCTTTCCGGGAATCGCTTTCGAGGAAAGAGGATAGTGTTCTATGGAGAATTCGGCGGAAATGCCAGGGGCGTAATCCGGGATGTCGAATGGAATCCCGAGCAGTTCGGCGCGCTCCCGGAGCATTTCACGGTCCGCGATGAAGACGATGCGCGCGGGGAGATTCTCCATGGCGAGGAGGGCGCACAGATCGGGGCCTATTCCAGCCGGCTCCCCCAGCGTTACCGCTAGCGTGGCGTTATTTGTTTCCGTCGAGGTGGTATTCGACATAGGCCCGGTCGCGCAACTGCCTCAGCCACTCCTGGTAGGCTTCGTCGGATTTCCTGGCCGCAAGCGCCTTGCGCGCTTCCAGAACCTGCTTTTCCTTGCCCACATCCTCGCTGCGCCTTCCCAGTACCTGGATCAGGTGCCATCCGAAAGGCGTGTGAACCGGTTCGCTGATCTGGCCCGGCTGCAAGGCATCCATCGCCTTCTGGAATTCGGGCACCGTGTCGCCCGGGGAGACCCAGCCTATGTCCCCGCCGTTGGCTGCGCTCGGGTCGTCGGAATGGAGCTTCGCCTCCTGTCCGAAATCAGCTCCCTTCTTGATCTTGTCGAGGATTTCCTGAAGGCGCTTTTTGGCATCGTCTTCGGAAACGTCTTCGCCTGTCTTGATCAGGATATGACGCACATGGGTCTGGGTTACGAGCGACTGGGAACCCGCCTCGCGCTTGTCGTTGAGCTTGATGATGTGGAATCCGTTGGGGCTTCTGAGGATGCCGCTGATGTCTCCCGGGTTCATTTTCTGCAGCAATTCGGTGAAGGCCGTCGGCAACTGTCCTGCCGGCTTCCAGCCTGTCTCCCCGCCCTGCAGGGCATCCGGCGCATCGGAAAAGGAGGCTGCAACCTGTCCGAAGTCGGTTCCATTCCTCAATTGGGCGAGTGCTTCTTCGGCCCTGCGAAGCTGGGTCTGAATCTGTTCTGAACTCGCCTGCTCGGGTAGCCTGATGAAGATGTGGGAAAGGTTGTATTCCTCGGACTTGCCCTGTTGCTTCTGGTTCTTCAGGTAATTGTTGACCTCGGTGTCGGTGACGACGATCTTGCTGTCGACTTCGCGCTGCCTGAGCTTGGATTTGATGATTTCGTCGCGGATTTCTTCCTTGAATTTGTCGAAATCGACGCCGTCTTTTTCCACCGCCTTGCGGAAATCCTCAAGGTTGAGCTTGTTGTCGCTGGCGATGCGCTCCAGTGCCTTGTTGAGCTGCTCGTCGTCAACCTTCAGGCCCACTTCGGCAGCGTACTGGAGCTGGATCTTGTCCATGATCATCTGTTCCAGCACCTGCTTCCTGAGGACGCTCTCGGGCGGCAGGGGAATGCCGCGTTTTGCGATCTGCTTCGAAATGGCCTGAACCCGGTCATCGAGCTGGACCTGGGTGATCACGTCGTCGTTGACCACGGCCACGATGCGGTTGACAAGCTCTGTTCCCTGGGCGGAAAGCGCAGCGAGAGAGAGGGAAAATAAGAAAACGAAGCGGAAAAATTTGTTTGTCATGTCAAAACCCTGGAGAACAGCGTTTATTCTACTCCATCAAACATTGAATCTGAAATGCATCACGTCGCCGTCCTGTACCACGTAATCCTTGCCTTCCAGCCGCATCTTGCCGGCTTCCTTGGCACCCTGTTCGCCTTTGTACGCGATAAAATCATCATAGGCGATCACTTCTGCCCGGATGAAGCCATGTTCGAAATCGGTGTGAATGACGCCTGCCGCCCTGGGTGCGGTGTCTCCCTTGTGTATGGTCCAGGCCCGCACTTCCTTGACGCCTGCGGTGAAATAGGTTTGCAGGCCGAGCAGGCTGTAGCCTGCCTGGATTACCCGGTTGAGGCCGGGTTCCGCGAGCCCCATATCCTTCAGAAATTCGGCCTTGTCGGCTTCTTCCAGGTCGGCGATTTCCGCTTCCATCGCGGCGCAGATGGCGACCACAGGTGCCTTTTCCTTTGCGGCATATTGGGTCACCGCATCGAGAAGGGGGTTGTCCTTGAAGCCGCTTTCGCTGACGTTGGCGACATACATCGCGGGCTTTGCGGTGAGCAGGCACAGGGGTTTGATGAGGTCAAGCTCGCCCTCGTCGAGAGCCATGCTGTGCACGGGAAGCCCCTGATCCAGATGGGAATGGACCTTCTCGAGAAGCGCGACCAGCTTGACCGCTTCCTTGTCCCCGCTCTTGGCGACCTTGCCGTGCCTCGTTTGCGCCTTTTCGACAGTGGCAAGGTCGGCAAGCCCGAGTTCGGTGTTGATGGTTTCGATGTCCGAAATCGGGTCGACCCTGTTCGCAACGTGAACGACATTGCCGTCTTCGAAGCAGCGCACGACATGCACGATGCCGTCGGTTTCGCGTATGTTGGCGAGGAACTGGTTGCCCAGTCCTTCCCCCTTGGAGGCGCCTGCGACGAGCCCTGCGATGTCCACGAATTCGACGATGGCGGGCTGTATCTTCTGCGGCTTGACGATTTCGGAAAGCATCGCAATGCGCGCATCGGGAACTTCGACGATGCCGACATTGGGTTCGATGGTGCAAAAGGGATAATTCTCCGCCGCGATTCCCGATTCTGTCAGGGCATTGAACAGGGTGGACTTGCCGACATTCGGCAGCCCCACGATTCCGCATTTCAGACTCATGAATTTTCTGGGTTTATCTGGAAAAGACGCATTATAGCATTCCCGGCGGTGCCGCACGCCCGGAAAAAATGCCCGCCGCGGATGGCGGGCCAGTAGGGGAGGTTACGATGAAATTATGACTGACTTGTGTATCGGTTTTATGAGGCCGGGGTAACGCTGTGTATCGAAACGTAGCTATACTTGGGTGGTAGGCAAAAACAGGAGAGGCGAAAACATGGAAGGCGAAATCAGAAAGATGCTGGAGGGCGACATCGAATTTTTCCGTAAGAAAGCCGGGTTCTACAAGGAAAATCATTTGCACGAGGCTGGCGTTTTCGCCGAACGGCTTGCGGCCAATCTGGAGCTTGCGCTGACCACTTTGCCGAGGGACGACGATCAGGAAATCGTTTAGGCTTTGGTGTGCAGCTTCAGCATGGCTGCCTGCTGCTGTCCCTTTGCGATCAGCGGCCAGGCCGCCAGGCTTTTCGAGATCGCATCCTGGATCAGTTCTTCTTCTTCCTTGCGAGGGGCTTTGAGCACGTAATCCGAGACGTTTTTCTTTTCTCCCGGATGCCCTATGCCGAGGCGAAGGCGCCAGAAGTCCCGGGTGCCGAGATGGGATGCGATGTCCTTGAGTCCGTTGTGTCCGCCGAGTCCGCCGCCCAGTTTCAGGCGAACTGTGCCAGGTTCGAGGTCAAGCTCGTCGTGCACCACCAGGATGTGCTCCGGGGCGATCTTGTAGAAACGCGAAAGGGCGGAAACCGCCCTGCCGCTTGCATTCATGAATGTTTGTGGCTCGATGAGCCAGATATCTCCCGGGATGCGGGCAGTGAAGCCGTGCATTCCGGGATCCATCC
>JAJZPK010000071.1 GCA_021811205.1 Pseudomonadota bacterium | reverse complement strand
TCTAGAATGCATTATACGGACCCCATATTAAGTAATCGGGTTAAATGTTTGACGTATCACGTGGCTCACCCGATTTTGATAAGAGCCGCCTTCAAATTCAAGCAATGGTTGCGAACATCATCGTGATTCGGCTCCTCGACGGAACCAACACCTATTCATGAAGATATTAGTCGTCATGACCCATTATCCCTATCCCCCCAGAACGGGAAGCGCCATTCTGGCTTATCACACGATAAAGGCATTGTCGCACAAGCATAATATCCACTTGATTTCGGCTGACGATGAAAAGGAGCGCGGGGATCTGGCAGAATATGTCGAGAAAATTGAATTCATCGGCCGAAAAAAGCAACCAATTATCCTTAAACTTCTCAAGTATGCCTTCTATTCGCTTCGAGGATTTCCGACCTGGCTGATATCCAGCATGTCCACCGAAATGGAGCGGCGCACCGCTGAACTCGTTGCAGGAGAACATTATGATGCGATCCTTCTTTACGAGATCACTGCGATCCAGTACTGTCCTGAATCCTGTTACGAAAAAATGGTGGTCAATGTAGAAGACCCTCCTTCGATTAAACTCAGCCGTCTGAGGAAAATGGGAATATGGCCTTTCCGGAAAAGAGTCGGCCTTGCCATCCTCGAAAAAATGACCGCGAGATATGAAAGAGACGTTTTTCCGCAGCTGGCCAGCGTTCTCGTTCTGTCCGAAGCGGACAGCATGGACATGCGCAACTTATTGGGCTGTAACAACATCGGCTACATCCCTTACGGAATAGACGCGATGCCTACCGAAAGAATCGTTCCGCATGAACAGCGAACGGAAGACATGATCGTATTTTCGGGAAACATGCATCACCCGCCAAATGTAGATGGCGCATTGTTCCTATTGCGGCATATATTGCTGCTGGTCCTGAAGGAGTGTCCGAATGCGAAATTGTGGATAGTCGGCGCGTCACCGGACAGGACAATTTTCGAAGAGGCGCAGGGTTTCGGTGATCATGTGGTCATCACAGGGCAAGTCGCCGAAATTTCCGAATACTTGCGTCGCGCCACGGTCAGCGTCTGCCCGGTCAAGCTGAAGGTCGGCGTACAGACAAAGGTTCTCGAAGCACTGTCATGTGGAACGCCTGTGGTAACGACATCTGCCGGAAACAGCGGGATATGCGGTTCGACCGGACTGGATCTCTGGGCTGAGGATGAACCGGAAAAATTCGCTCAGCGCGTCGTCTCTCTCCTCAGAGGAGAGAACTGGACCCAGCTTTCCAAAAACGGCCGGGAGCTTGCAGCCAACCGATTTTCCTGGGCGCGCAGCGCGGCATTGCTCGAAAATCATCTCGAAGAAATTGCAAATTGATCAAGACGGCGCTCATCACAGGAATCAGCGGCCAGGACGGCTCTTATCTCGCTGAATTCTTGCTAGGAAAAGGCTATCGAATCATCGGGGCCACCAGGAATGTCGGAAAAGCCGCCGAACATCTGCCCATTGCATTGAAAAGCAAGGTCGAGTTGGTCGAATGGAACATGCTTGATCAACGAGCCATGGAGAACGTGCTTGGCAAATACAGGCCTTCTGAATTCTACAATTTCGCAGCCCATTCTTCCGGTTCAGGCATGTACGATGACCCGATCGGCATCGGAGAAATCAACGGGCTTGCAGTCGTGCGCATGCTGGAAGCCATCCGAACAGTGGATCCGGGAATCCGTTTCTGCCAAGCATCCAGCAGGGAAATCTTTGGCGAAGCTACAGAAAGCCCTCAGGCGGAAGACACTGCTGCAAACCCGAGAAGCCCATACGGCGCGGCGAAGCTTTATGCCGATTCGATGATCAGGATATTCCGCCAGCATTATGGGATTTTCGCGTGCTCTGCCATCCTCTTCAACCACGAAAGTCCTAGGCGTGGGCTGGAATTTGTGACCAGAAAAATTACGCACGGGGCCGCCAAAATCAAACTCGGTCTTGCTTCCGAACTTCGCCTGGGAAATCTGGACACCAGACGCGACTGGGGATTCGCCGGAGATTATGTTGAAGCCATGTGGCTGATGCTGCAGCAGCCCGAAGCGAGAGACTTCGTGGTGGCCACCGGCGAAACACACACCGTGAGGGAGTTTTGCGAACAAGCCTTCCTGAATCTTGACTTGGACTACCGCAATTACGTGCATGAGGATCGCGGTTCCTTCCGCCCGTCCGAACCTGTACAACTGGTCGGAAATGCGGAAAAAGCTAGGAAGCTACTGAACTGGAAACCCACCATCTGTTTTCGCGAACTGGTAGGCATGATGGTTGACAGCGACGTGAGGCTCATCAAGAGCGAACTTGCACCTGATTAGACAATGCCGACCGAAACACAGCCGACACTCAGCATATTGATCCCTGCCTACAATTATCCGGCAGGCGTGCTTCGCATCGTTCTGCCCTTGCTCGCAGAGAATCGATCGGACATCGAAATACTGGTTCACGACGACAGTACCGACGACAGTTTGGAAACCTGCATGCTGGAACTAGCAAAGTCACATCCCGCGCTGTCTTACGTCAGGAACACGCAGGCGCTCGGGGCCATCGGCAACTGGAACAATCTGCTGAAGCGCGCGCGCGGACGCTATGCGGTGCTCATCCATCACGACGACTTCCCCCTCTCTGCAACCTTCGCCTCCGACTTGCTGCTTGATCTCGAAAAAAGCGGATGGCCGGACGCCATCATTCTTTCCTGTCTTGCGTACAATGTTGCGCTCAAGCAAATCAGGGCCTGCATATGCAACCCGATCAGACGCTTCATTGCAAAGCATATGCCGTTCTATCTCTTCAGGCGCAATGTGATCGGTCCGCCTTCCGTCCTTGTCGTGCGCCAAGACTTGTTCGAGGGATACGACGCAAAACTGAGATGGCTGGTCGACGTTGAAGCCTATTTCCACTTTCTCAAATCGAGAACAAGGAGGCTTTTTTTCAGCCGCCTGATAATGGTATCCTCCACTGGCCTGCCTGGTGCGATTTCCACGAGCATCAGGGATAACGTTAAAGAAATCACCGAAGCCGAACTTGTCTATATCGAAACCAAGCATCCCGGCATGAAACGCCGCACTTTGAATGCCTTTCCAAGGGCTGCATATGCGCTTTCCGAAAAGATTGTTTGGGCCATGATCAGGACGTCAAGCCTGTTGTGCGGCACCATCATGCGCCCACCGACCTATGCTGAAGTGCTGCACAGGGAGCAGTTTTCCCTTGACCATCCACAGGAGAGAACCATCGATGCCGCTTGACGTACTGAAGCATCGGCTGCTGTCCAAACTGAGGCAGTTCCGTAGAAATCAATCTGAAAATACCAAGGTTTCCTACGCCCAATGCGGAGAGGACCTGATTCTGCAATACCTGCTCGGTTTGCTTAACATTCACCAAGTGCAATATCTGGATATCGGCGCGCACCATCCGACCTATCTCAGCAATACCCACCTTTTCTACAAGAACGGCGGCCGTGGCGTCTGCGTCGAACCCGACCCGGCGCTCTTTTCCGAATTTCCGAAAAAGCGGCCTCGCGATACGCATCTGAACTGCGGCGTGGGCATCCATTCAGGGAAAGCCGATTTCTATGTCATGAGCACCAGCACCCTGAACACATTCTCCAAGGACGAGGCTGAACGCTACCAGTCCTACGGCAACCAGCGCATACTCAAGGTCATCCCGATCGCAGTCCACACCGTCAACGAAATCATCGAACAGCATTTCGAAAAATGCCCGAACCTCGTCTCACTCGATGTGGAAGGGCTTGATTATGCAATCATGCAGCATTTCGATTTCTCGAAATACCGCCCGGAAGTCTTTTGCCTGGAGACGCTGAGCTATACCGAAGACAAGTCCGAAAGGAAACTGACCGAAATCGTCGATCTGATGCATGAAAACGGATATCTGACTTATGCCGACACGTACATCAACACGATATTCGTCGACGCAAACGCGTGGAAAAACAGGTCATGATGCGAAAAATCAGGCTGCTTGCAAGACACTGGCTGCTTGCCCTGCTCTATCCCAGACCGATTGTCGGCATCCTTTATCTGCCGCGCTTCATCAACCACTGGCGGCGGTACGCAAGTTCCGCTCAAGGGCAGTCCATGCCCTTTTCCGACATGCAGCCCTGTCTCGGGGATTGGAGCACACATACGCCGTTTGATGCCCATTACTTCTACCAGGGTGCATGGCTCTCGAGAAGGTTGGCCGAAGCGAAGCCTGCAAGGCATGTGGATGTGGGATCGAGCGTCTTGACCATGAGCGTACTGAGCGCAACTGTCGACACGATTTTCGTCGACTACAGGCCGCTGAAAGCGAGCCTGCCCGGACTCGCTTCGGTGGCCGGAAACATCCTGAATCTCCCTTTTCCTTCGGGATCGATAGACTCGCTTTCCTGCCTGCATGTCATCGAGCACATCGGGCTCGGCAGGTACGGTGACCCGATCGACCCCACGGGAAGCGTCAAGGCGGCAGCTGAGCTCCAGCGGATATTGAAGCCGGGCGGAAAGCTATATCTTTCCCTTCCGATAGGTCGCGAGAGAATATGTTTCAATGCGCACAGGGTCCATTCGCCGAATTCAGTCCTCGGGATGTTTTCCAGCCTCAAACTCATTTCATTTTCTGTCGTGGACGATCTGGGCGCTTTCATCGAAAACAGCACGACAAGCTCTGCAGAAAAACTCGAATACGGCTGCGGCATGTTCGTCTTTGAGCGGGGAACCACATGAATCGCTGCTGCGTCATAGGGGGGGCCGGCTTCATCGGCAGAAAGGTGGTCGACGCTCTGCTATCTTCCGGCAGACAGGTCGCCGTCGTCGGCAGAAACTCGCAGCCTTCCAGGCAACTTCCTGAAAGCGCAATGTATTTCCATGGAGACATTTCCGACAAAGGGTTCATTTCAGAAAGACTGCAGGAAGCGGATGAAGTCATTGACCTCGCTTATTCAAGCGTCCCCAAAACCAGCTTTGAAAATCCCGTAGAAGACATTCTGAGCAATCTGCCTGGATCAGTCGGCATGTTCGAGCTTGCCTGCACCATGCGCATTAAGAAAATGGTGTTCGTCTCTTCAGGCGGGACTATCTATGGGGAACCCAATTGCCTGCCTATTGCCGAAACACACCCTACCGACCCCATTTCACCCTATGGCATCACAAAACTCGCTCTGGAAAAATATGCATTCATGTTTCACCGTCTGAAAGGTCTGCCCATAACATGCGTTCGTCCCGCCAACCCGTTTGGAGAGGGACAGACACCTTTCGTCGGCCAGGGATTCGTGGCCACCGCAATTGCCTCCATCCTGTCAGGAAAGGAAATTCTTGTTTTTGGGGAAAGAGGAACCATACGCGATTACATTTATGTCGATGACCTGGCCAAGGGTATCGTAGCGGCTCTCGACTTTGCGCTGCCCGGTGAATGTTACAACGTGGGCACCGGCATCGGACGCAGCAATCTTGACGTAGTTGAGTCGATTTCACGCATAGCCGAACTAAACGGGTTGATGCCGAAGGTATGCCATCTGCCGGCGAGGCCATTCGACGTCAGCGCAAACATTCTCGATAGTGCCAAACTGAAAGCAGTCTCCGGATGGCAGCCCTGTGCCAATTTTGACGAATCCATAGAAAAGACCTTCACCTGGTACATGGAGCATCATGGTCATCAGTAATCTCATAGGCGGCCTTGGGAACCAGATGTTCCAGTACGCAACCGGCCGAGCTCTCGCACTGAGGAAAAAGACAGAACTTCGGCTCGACATATCCGGTTTCGAAAATTATGCCCTGCATCAGGGGTTCGAATTGCAAAGAATATTCTCGTGTACCGCCAGGATCGCTTCATATGCAGACGTCAAGAATGTGCTCGGCTGGCAAGGCGCCCCATGGGCAAGGCGCATTCTTTCCAAACCCGCATTCGCTTCTCTGCGAAGCAAGGCATTGCTCATCGAACCTCATTTCGGCTATTGGCCTGGAATAATCGACGCCCCCCCCGCTTGCTACCTTCAAGGCTATTGGCAGTCTGAAAAATACTTTGAAGCGGCGATTGATACCGTGCGCTCGGAATTCGCATTCAAGCACCCTCTGGACCAACATAACGCCAACCTGGCCGAGCAAATCAGCGCATCCAATTCAATCAGCCTGCATATACGGCGCGGTGATTACGCAAAAAACCCGAAAACGCTGGCCATGCACGGATTGTGCTCGCTGGATTATTATCGCTCTGCAATAGAATATGTCTCTGCACGCGTCGAGTCCCCGCAATTCTTCATCTTTTCAGACGACATTGGCTGGGCCATGGAGAATCTCAAGCTTGAGTTTCCTTGCAATTATGTCGGCCACAACAAGGGAGGCGACAGTTACAAGGACATGCAACTGATGAGCTTGTGCAGGCATCACATCATTGCGAACAGTTCCTTCAGCTGGTGGGGCGCCTGGCTCAATCCCGGTACAGAAAAAATCGTGGTCGCTCCCAGAAAATGGTTTGCCAATGGAAGAGCGACCGATGATCTTTTACCTGGAAAATGGGTGAAGCTGTGAGCGTGAACCCTGCGAATGAACTGGTCAGCATCGCGCTCCCCTCTTTCAACGCTGAAAAAACGATAGGTGATGCAATCGCATCCATACTGCTGCAAACCTGGGAAAATTGGGAATTGCTGCTCATCGACGACGGGTCCAAAGATCGAACCGTGGATATCGCAAAAAGTTTCAACGACCAGAGAATCAGGATTTTTGCCGACGGCATGAACAAGGGATTGCCGGCACGCCTGAACGAGGCCATAGACCTTGCATCCGGAAAATATTTCGCACGCATGGACAATGACGACATATGCTTCCCTGACAGGCTCAAGAAACAGGTCGAACATCTGGAATCTCATCCGGAAATCGATTTGCTCGGAACAAAAGCTCTGGCATTCGTCAGCCCCGGCAAGGCGACTGGCTTCTTCCCTTTCAGGCAAACACACGAGGAGATTTGCGCCCGCCCGTGGAACGGATTTTATCTTCCCCACCCGACCTGGATGGGAAGGGTCGAATGGTTCAGGAAATACCGCTACCGTATCGTGGATCGCGCGGAAGACCAGGATCTTCTGCTGCGCAGCTATTCCGAAAGCCGTTTTGAATGCCTGCCCGAAGTATTGTTCGCCTACAGGCTGCGCGACCAGGTTTCCCTGAGAATCAACAGGATCGCCAGAAAGAGTTTTCTGAAATCACAATTGAGCCTGTTTTCCGGCAGGTCCCAATGGCGCTACTGGATGCTCTCCGTCGTTGCCTACGCCGCAAAATCATCCGGTGACTCATGGAATGCGCTGATCGGAGGAAACCCCAAGCAGATTCATGCCGATCTCTCGTGGATTTTGCCGCAATGGGAGGCGCTCAAATCGAAACTGGCGCAATTCCAAACGGGCAATCGGAAATGAAAATATGTCGCGTATCTACGGTCCCGTTCTTTCTCTATAACCATCTGAGAGGCCAGATCATCGCAACCGTGGAAGCGGGACATGAAGTCGTCCTGGTTGGGAGTTCAGGCCCTGAGGTCGACTGGCTGAAGGCCATGCCCGGCGTGAAGTTCCATGAAATAGACATTCCTAGAAAAATTTCCCCTTTTAGGGACATGAGGGCGCTCTGGCAGCTCTATCTGTTCTTCAAGCGCGAACGATTCGACATCGTCCATTCCACGACACCCAAAGCCGGCATGCTGTGCGCGATTGCAGCCTATCTCGCGAAAATTCCGATCAGGCTCCATACATTCACGGGACAGGCATGGGCCGAGTTCAAAGGAGCAATGCGCGCCATTGCAAAGGGCGGAGACAGGATAACCGTCCTCTTCGATACCCAATGCTACGCCGACAGCCAATCCCAGAAGCAATTCATCGTCGCTGAAAAGGTCGCGACAATGGAGGAGATACGCGTCCTCGGATCAGGTTCGCTTGCGGGAGTTGATCTTTCCAGGTTCGCCCCGGAAAAGTGGGCCGACTCGAGGGAAGCGATCAGAAGCAATCTCGGCATTCCTGAAAATCACAGAGTGATCACCTTCATAGGACGAATCACCCGAGACAAGGGAATCGAGGAACTCTTTTCGGCCTTCAAGCGCCTCAGGAACTGCACACTGCTTCTTGTCGGTCCGAAAGAGTCGAAAGACGGCTGCCTCTCCGACTCGGCTGAAAGCATATCCAATGAAAACATACGCATGATAGGCTACTCAACAGAGCCTGAGCGGTATCTTTCGATTACCGACATTTTCTGCCTGCCGAGCTACAGGGAAGGTTTCGGGAACGTCGTGATCGAGGCTGCCGCCATGGGAATTCCATCTGTCGGCTCGGACATCATCGGACTGAGGGATGCAATCGTGGCCGGTCAAACCGGGATACTTGTGCCGCCCAAGGACAGCGAAGCGTTGGCCGATGCACTGCAAACATTGCTGGAAAATGAAGAAATGCGCTCGAGAATGGGTGAAGCTGCGCGGCAAAGGGCGGTTTCTGAATTTTCTTCCGACAGGGTTAATGCTGCCATATTGAAGGAATATGAGCGATTTTCAGCCTTGAGGAAATCATGAAGATTTTGGTCACGGGCGCCAATGGTTTCGTCGGATCCTCCCTGTGCAGGGATCTCGTTGCGCGCGGGTTCGAAACCAGAGGCGCCGTGCGCGGGGAAACAGTCGTTTTGCCTGCCGGCGTCGAAAAAGTCGCAGTCGGCGATATCAATGCAGACACGGTGTGGGCAGAAGCATTGCATGAAATAAACTGCGTCATCCATCTTGCAGCACGCGTCCATGTCATGAAAGAAAAGAGCGCGGACCCGCTTGCCGAATTCAGGAAGGTGAATGTCGAGGGAACCAGGAGGCTCGCCGAAGCGGCAGCGGCTGCAGGCGTGAGGCGCTTCGTCTACGTGAGCTCGATCAAGGTGAACGGTGAAGCGACTTTCGAAAGAGGCTTTTCGGAGTCGGATGAACCGAATCCCCAGGATCCCTATGGCATCTCGAAATGGGAAGCCGAGGAGGCGCTCCGCTACATTTCCAATGAAACGGGCCTGGAAGTGGTGATCGTACGTCCTCCTCTGGTCTATGGACCAGGAGTCGGCGGAAATTTTCTCAGGATGCTCGCCTGGATAGACAAAGGAATTCCGCTTCCGCTGGGATCAATCAGGAATCGACGCAGCATGATATACATCGAAAATTTTGCCGATGCATTGATTCTTTGCGCGTCCCATCCCAAAGCGGCCAACGAGACTTTCCTGGTGGCCGATTCGGAATCAATCTCGACGCCAGAACTGATTCGAATCCTCGCCGAAAAAATGGGCCGAAAATCCGGAATTTTTTCCTTCCCGGCCTCACTCCTCAAACTGCTCGGCAAGTTGGCTGGAAAATCCCCCGAAATCGAAAGGCTGACCAGTTCTCTCATAGTCGACACGACAAAAATCGGGACAAAATTGGGCTGGAATCCGACCAGTTCCCTCGATGATGGATTATCAGGAACGGTTGACTGGTTCAGCAAAAATCGCTGAACTTGCCAAGGGCAGCGCCCATCACTATACTGTCTTACATATTTCTTACCTCGGAATTCGCCATGGAAACCACGAAACTCTCCAGCAAAGGTCAGGTGATTCTGCCCAAGCATATTCGGACAGCGCACAAGTGGCTCCCCGGGGTCGAATTTGTGGTCGAAGACACCCCCGAAGGCGTATTGCTGCGGCCATTGAAACCCTTCAAACCTACCCGGATCGAAGAGGTGCTCGGCTGCACGGGTTACAAAGGTGCAGCAAAGACGATCGAAGATATGGATGCTGCCATTTCGAAGGGAGTCAAGGCTACTCATGATCGCAGTTGACACCAATGTCCTTGTCCGTCTGCTTACCCAAGACGACACGATTCAAGCCGACCGCGCAGCCGCCCTGTTCGAACGTGAAGAAGTTTACATTTGCAAAACCGTATTGCTCGAAACAGAATGGGTGTTGCGCTTCAGTTACGGTCTGGAAAGCCTCGTCATATTGAAAGCACTGACCAATCTTTTAGGCCTGCCCCATGTCACAGTCGAAGACAACCCTGTGGTGGTGAAGGCCCTGTCGCTCTTCGAGTCCGGCATGGATTTTGCCAACGCCCTGCATCTTGCTTCAAGCAAAAGTGCCATCCAGTTTGTCACATTCGACGAACGTCTGAAGAAACGGGCAGCCAATTTCAACCCTCAGGTGATTCTGGCATAACCTGATGCCCAGCACTTTGTACGCACCACTGATCTCCTTCGGCATTTCCATGATTGCCCTTGTTTTCCTGACCAAGGGAAGAATGACCCATATTGCCCTCGACAAGCCAAACGAGAGATCGCTGCACAACGCCCCGGTCCCGCGCACGGGAGGTCTCGCCATCATGTCGGGGGTCCTCACCGGATGGTCTTTTCTTGGCGCACCTGGCTGGCCAGTATGGCTTGCTCTGATCATTCTGGTTGCCGTCTCCTTCCTGGACGACCTCTACAATCTTCCGGTGCTTGTACGCTTCGGTACGCACTTCATCGCCTCAGGCATTTTCTCCTATTTCGTTCTGCTGCCCTCTTTCGGTTTCCCCATCACCTCAGTTCTCGTGCTCTGCATGGTCTGGATGATTAATCTGTATAATTTCATGGATGGCTCGGACGGCCTTGCAGGAGGCATGGCCTTTTTCGGATTCGGGTTTTATTCAATCGCCTCGTGGATGGCGAACGACCTTTCCTTTGCAATACTCAACATGACGATCGCGATGAGTGCTGGCGCTTTTCTGATATTCAATTTCCATCCAGCCAGAATCTTCATGGGGGATGCCGGCTCAATTCCCCTCGGATTTCTCGCGTCTGCACTTGGTCTGCTAGGATGGGAAAATGGCGACTGGCCATTCTGGTTTCCTCTCATGATATTCTCCCCCTTCATCGTCGATGCGACGGCGACCCTGCTCAAGCGGCTTTTCAAGGGCGCAAGGGTGTGGCAAGCACACAAAGAACATTATTACCAAAGACTGATCATGATGGGGCTCGGTCATCGCAACCTCGCTCTTTCCGAATATGCCTTGATGGCAGCAATCGGACTCGCTTCAATTGCCGCCATGAAAAATCCTGCTCCCCTGTTCGCCTTCTGGTGCATCGCTTTCGCACTCTTCATGCGACATATCGACCGGCGTTGGGCTGAATTCGACAAATGACGCCATTCAGAAATCCAAGGACCCTGCTTGCCATCTCGCACGACATTGCGGCGACCCTGATCGCCTGGAGCATATCCTATCTCCTGCGCTTCAACCTGGAAATCCCGCATCACTAT
>JAJZPK010000070.1 GCA_021811205.1 Pseudomonadota bacterium | reverse complement strand
ATTCATGCCGTCCATCAATGGCCCCTCGATCACCTCGACGGGCTGAGCTGCGGCAAGCCTTGCTTCCTCCGTGTCCTCGATGATGTAAGTGGTGATGCCGCGCACGAGCGCATGGGCGAGCCGATCGCCTACCGGTCTCTTGCGCCATTCGAGGTCTTCGACCTGGGCGCGTCCGCCTCCCTTGACCGTCTCGGCAAGCTGCACCAGCTTTTCGCCTGCGTCCATGCTTCTGTTGAGCACCACGTTTTCCACTGCATCCTTCAGCTCGGCAGGAATTTCCTCGTAGACGCCGAGCTGACCTGCGTTCACGATACCCATGCTCATTCCCGCTCGGATGGCGTGATACAGGAAAACGGTATGAATCGCTTCCCTGACTGGTTCGTTGCCGCGGAAAGAGAAGGAGACGTTGCTGACCCCGCCTGAAATCTTGGCGTAGGGCAGGTTCTTCCTGATCCATGCCGTCGCCTCGATGAAATCGACGGCATAGTTGTTGTGTTCCTCGATTCCCGTCGCGATGGCGAATATGTTCGGATCGAATATGATGTCTTCGGGCGGAAAGCCGGCCTTTTCCACCAGGATGTCGTAGCTGCGCTTGCAGATCTCGACCTTGCGCTGGAAGGTGTCGGCCTGACCCTGTTCGTCGAAAGCCATCACCACCGCTGCAGCGCCGTATTTCCGGACGAGCTTCGCCTGCTTCAGGAAATTCTCTTCCCCCTCCTTCAGCGAAATCGAATTGACAATGCTTTTGCCCTGAACGCATTTCAGCCCCGCCTCGATGATGCTCCACTTGGAAGAATCTATCATGACGGGCACGCGGGAAATATCGGGCTCGGATGCGATGAGATTCAGGTATTTCACCATGGCTGCCATGCCGTCGAGCATCGCCTCGTCCATGTTGACGTCGATCACCTGGGCGCCTGTTTCCACCTGCTGCTTGGCCACTTCCAGCGCTTCGTCGTATTTTTCCTCGAGGATCAGGCGCTTGAACTTGGCCGAACCCGTGACGTTGGCGCGCTCGCCGACATTGACGAAGAGCGAATGCTCTCCGATGTTGAAGGGCTCGAGTCCGGACAAGCGGCATTCGACCGGAATCTCCGGAATTTTCCTGGGGGCAACGCCTTCCACCGCTTCAGCAATCGCGCGGATGAAATCGGGGGACGTGCCGCAGCAGCCGCCGACGATGTTGAGATACCCGCTTCTCGCCCATTCTGCGATATGGCCCGCCATGTTCTCCGGCGTGTCGTCATATCCTGTCGGCGCAAGGGGATTGGGAAGGCCGGCATTGGGGTGAGCGCTCACATAGCAATTCGCGACGCGGGAAAGCTCTTCCACGTACTGGCGCAATTCCTCTGCGCCAAGGGCGCAATTGAGACCGATGGATATCGGCTCCGCATGGATGAGGGAATTGTAGAAGGCCTCGGTGGTCTGCCCCGTCAGCGTTCTTCCCGATGCATCGGTGATGGTGCCCGAAATCATGATGGGCAGGCTGACGCCTCTCTCCTCGAACACCGACTTGACGGCGAAGATGGCCGCCTTCGCATTCAAGGTATCGAAAATGGTTTCGATCAGGATCATGTCAGCGCCGCCGTCCATCAGCCCGCATGTCGCAACCGAATAGTCGGCCACGAGCTGATCGAAGGTGATGTTGCGCGCTGCAGGATCGTTGACGTCCGGGGATATGGTGGCGGTCTTGTCGGTCGGCCCCAAGACGCCCGCGACGAAACGCGGCTTTTCCGTCGTTGCATAGGCGTCGCACGCCTCGCGCGCAATGCGCGCGCCTGCAACGTTCAGCTCGTAGCAGAGCTGCGCCATGTCGTATGCGTGCAGAGTCGTCCCGTTCGCGCCGAAGGTATTGGTTTCGATGATGTCAGCGCCCGCTTCCAGATAGGCCTCGTGGATGGCGCGGATCACTTCCGGCTTGGTCAGCAGCAGCAGGTCGTTGTTTCCCTTGAGGTCGCGCGGAAAATCCTTGAAGCGCTCCCCGCGGTAATCGGCCTCGTCAAGCTTGTATCTCTGGATCATTGTTCCCATCGCACCATCGAGAACGAGTATCCTCTTTTCGAGGAGGGAAGAAAGCAGCGCCGAACTCATGACATCCTTATGAAATCTTGTTGATTGACCGGATTTTAACATATCGGGATATAATCAATCCGAAAGAGAGGAAGATCATGAAATCGCTGAATCCCAATGAAGCTTTCCAGTTCCTCAGGAAAGACCCGAATGCGGTGCTCATCGACGTGCGCAGCACCATCGAATTTCTCTTCGTCGGCCATCCCGTGGGGGCCATCCATGTCCCGTGGAACGACGGGCCCGAATGGGAAATCAATCCCGATTTCGTGGCGCATGTGAAAACGATCGCCAACGAATTGCGGCCCATCCTGCTCATTTGCAGAAGCGGCGTCCGTTCGCTGGAAGCCGGCAAAGCGCTGACAGACTCGGGCTACAAGGAAGTCTACAACGTGCTGCACGGATTCGAAGGGGATCTGGATGAATCCCACAAGCGGAGCAGCCAGAACGGCTGGCGATACGAAGGACTGCCTTGGGAACAATGCTGAAATATTTCCTGTCTTTCCTGCTCCTGGCCTGTGCCCTTGATGGGCGCGCCGCCGACTTCGATGTCGCCTCTTCGATGATGTCTGCAGGAGCTGATGAACTCGCCCTGGCCTACATGCTCGATCATCCCCAGGCAAAACCCGACGGGAAATGGAACGAACTGGAATTCAGGCTGCTCTCGAAATTCGGCAGGGATGAACAGGCGCTGAAGATCGCCAAGACGCTTCCCTTCTCGAAAGAAAATGCATTGCTCGCGGCGAATTCCGCGCTTTCCCTGAAAAAGCCGGAAGCGGCCCGGAGTTTCCTCGTCCAGGCGATCTGGATGGGGAATCTTGGCAAATCCGAACTGAGGAAGGCGAGGCTGGACGCAATCAAAGCCCTGCTCATGGAAAAGGACTGGAAGAGCGCCTATTACGCCATGCTTCGTTTCGGCCAGGACTACCATCCCGTCACCGTTGCCGAGGCCGAGCTTTTCGTAGGCGGGCTGCTCGATGCCGACATGGCGAAGGAGTCTGTCCCCTGGCTCGTCGGCCTCGACGAAAAGGATCCGGTCAGGGTGAGGGTGGAGCTGGAAACCGGCCTGATCAGCGCGGTGGATGCGATGAAGCTCGCCGGAAACGATCCGGGAATCCTTCAGATTGCGGCAAGGTCGGGGAAAGATCCCGTCCTCGATATCCGCGCGAAGGAAGCTCAGGCCGCAGCAGGCAAGATAGACGGAAAAAACCTCTGGCAAAGCTATCTGGATCATGCCCCGGGATTTTCCAACCAGTACGCATTGCTCCAGGGGAATTACGGCTCATGGCCCGATTCGATCGCAAAAATCACCGATCCCTATGCGGCAAGATCCTTGCTCGCCTATCTCTCGACCCGTGAAAAGGATCACGAGGCGCTTGCTGCGCTCGTCGGCTCATTGAAGGGCGAGCCCAGGGTCGCGCTCGTCCTCTTTTCGGGAAGAATCGACCTTCCCCTTGACGCGAAAGCCGCCCTCGGTGAAATGGCCTATGATTCGGGCGACTTCGCATCCTGCATCAATTTCTGGAAGGATCTGCCCCTGCAGAAGGAAGACCCGTTGAAGCTTGCCTTCGCCTATGCCAGGACAGGCCAGTCTGCCAAGGCGTCAAGCATGGTCGAAGGCTATTTCAAGGGCAAGTCTTCCCTCGACCCGCAATCATCGAGCCTTGCGCTGGCCGCTCTGAAGCAGATATCCCCCCCGCCCAAGTCCCTGCTCGATTCTCTGCTGCAATTCGCGGATCCTTCTTCGAAAAGACGTATGCTGATGTATCTGGGGCGAATCTCGACCGATCCTGAAGCTGCAGCAGCCTATTATTTCCAGGCCTCTACCGGAAAAAGAGATGATCCTGCAGGCATTCTGTGCATCGAGAGCCTGAAGGAAGCGGGATTGCAAAGCGACGCCAAGGCGCTCGCCGAAAAATGGAAATGAGTCATGATGCCAGGATCGCGGCCCCATTCGGGGTGCTCGGCATCCGTATCGAGGAGAACTGCCTGAGCCGGATCGATTTTCTGCCTCCAGCCGAACCACTGTTCGAACCTGCGAACCCTCTGGCAAAAGAAGTGCTCGATCAGCTGAACGCCTATCTGTCCGATGCGAATTTCATGTTCGACATACCGATCAGGCTTTCCGGCACGCCTTTCCAGATGAAGGTCTGGGGCGAAATAGCAAAAATCCCGTCCGGAAAGACGCTGCATTACGGCGACATCTCGAAATGCCTTTCATCTTCTCCCCGCGCAGTGGGCCAGGCCTGCGGATCGAATCCGATTCCCATCGTGATTCCCTGCCACAGGGTGGTTTCAGCAAAGGGCCTGGGCGGCTTCATGCACAAGGGCGAAGGGCTTCCCCTTTCGATCAAGCGCTGGCTCATCGAGCATGAATCGGATTGATCTGCTCGACGAATTCTGCGATACGCTCTGGCTGGAAGACGGTCTTTCCAGGAACACCATCGAAAGCTACAGGAGCGATCTGAAACAGCTGGCGCGCTTTCTCGAAAAGAAGACCCTGCTCGAAGCCGACCACGCGCTGCTCCTTTCCTTTCTCGCGCACCAGTCCAAAAAGAAGGCTTCGACGACCAGTCGCGAGCTCTCCAGCATCAAGCGCTTCTTCAGGTTCGCTCTCGACAGAGGGAAAGTAGACCGGGATCCCACCCTGGAAATCGAGTCCCCGAAGCTTTCCAGGGGATTGCCGAAGAGCCTTTCGGAATCGGATGTCGAACAGCTTCTATTGGCGCCGGACACGGAAAATCCGACCGGGATCAGGGACAGGGCGATGCTCGAAGTGCTCTATGCGAGCGGGCTGCGCGTCTCGGAGCTCGTCGGGCTCAGGCTTTCCCAGGTCAGTCTCGACATGGGCGTGGTGCGGATCAGCGGCAAGGGAAGCAAGGAAAGGCTCGTTCCAATCGGGGAGGAAGCCATCGACTGGATTTCGCGCTACATGAAGGATGCGCGCCCGCTCATCCTGAGCGGCAAAAAAAGCGACCATGTTTTTGTCACGGCAAGGGGCAGCATGATGAGCAGGCAGGCCTTCTGGTATCTCATCAAGCGCCACGCGGCAAGAGCGGGAATAGCGAAACCCCTATCGCCCCACACGCTGCGCCATGCCTTCGCCACCCACCTGCTCAACCATGGCGCCGATCTCAGGGTGGTTCAGCTGCTGCTCGGCCATTCGGACGTCTCGACGACCCAGATCTATACCCATGTCGCGCGGGAGCGCCTGAAATCCCTGCACGAAAAGCATCATCCCAGGGGCTGAAGCGATGAATGTTCGAGTCAATTTTCCGATATAATTAAAGCATCGCTCAAGGAGAGGCAATCATGTATGTTCATTGGCATGAAAATCTCGAATTGGGCAATGACTTGATCGACATGCAGCACAGGATGCTGGTGCTGCTTTGCCGGAAACTGGATATTGCAATCAAGACGCACGTGTCACAGCAGCGATTGAGGTGGGTGATTGTGGAGTTGAGGAAGTTCGCCGAATTCCACTTCGTCAGCGAAGAAAATCTGATGCACGAAATCGGCTATCCGGAAGTGCATGAACATTCAGTCATTCATACCGAACTCTTGATGCAGCTCAACACCATGCTGTCCAAGATTCGCCATGGACAGGAATTCCCCGAAGATCTGCTCCACTTTCTCAACGAATGGCTATGCAAGCATATCGCAATCGAAGACATGAAGATCGCGCAATACATCATGACAAGCGACATGCGTCCGATCGGCGAAACTCTCTATGCCGAATACCTGCTCATTCCGTCCTGCAGCTAGCCTTTACGCTCTATCCTGACTCCCAGATGCTTCACGCCGTTCATCGCGTCGATCTTGGCGATCGAAAGCTTCACCCAGGGAGAGCCGAATTCGGAGAGGACGATCTGCGCGAGATGGCCTGCGAGCGCTTCCAGCAGCGAAAAGCGGTGCTCCGCAAGCACTTCCCTGAAGCGCAGGACGACCTTGCCGTAGTCGATCGTGTCGACGATCTCGTCGCTCGCCGAAGCCTGCTCGGGAATGCCGATTTCCATGTCGATTTCGATGGGTTGCGGAATGTTCCTCTCCCATTCGTATATCCCGATCACGGTTTCCGCGCGGAATTCCTTGATGAAGATGACGTCCATTTTCTGCTCGATCAGGTAGAATTGCGGTTCGTCATTTTAAGATATTTGGCATGCTCAAGATAGCGGCAATTCTCATCGCCTACCTGATCGGTTCCATTTCATTCGCGGTATTGTCGAGCAGGATTTTCGGACTGCCCGATCCCAGGACATACGGTTCCGGGAACCCTGGCGCAACCAATGTCATGCGGACCGGAAAGAAGGCTGCTGCGGCGCTGACCCTTTTCGGCGACGGCATCAAGGGAACGGTCGCCGTGCTTCTGGCGCAGCATTATTCGGGGCAGCCCGCGCTGGTTGCGGCAGCATCGCTTGCTGTCTTCCTGGGGCACCTTTTTCCCGTTTTTCTCAAATTCAGGGGCGGAAAAGGGGTCGCCACCGCGCTGGGCGTCTCTTTCGGGCTGAATTTCTGGCTGGGAGCGGCCGTTGCCGGAACTTGGCTGCTGGTCTTCCTGATTTCGCGGATATCCTCGCTTTCCGCCATCGCCGCAGCCTTGCTTGCGCCGGCTTACGCCCTCTTTTTTCTCGGGCGGAACGTCCTGACGCTTGCCTTGCTGACCATGTGTCTGCTCCTCGTCTGGCGCCACAAATCGAACATACTGAAGCTTGCGAGCGGGGAGGAGGGGGGCTTCAGGCGGAAAAAAGATCCCACCTCGCCCTGACGGAAAAGTCCTTTTCGGGAAGGGCGCCGGAAAGAAAGCGCAGCGCGCCCGCATAGGCGATCATCGCGCCGTTGTCCGTGCAGAATTCGAGTTCAGGATAGTAGACGTCCAGCCCGGTCGAATCCAGCCTGCGTCGCAATTCGCTGTTCGCGCTCACGCCGCCTGCGACGACCAGCCGTTCAAGCTTGCTGCGCCTTGCCGCATCTTTCGCCTTCTTCGCGAGCACCTCCACGATGGCATCCTGGAAGGCGCGCGCAATGTCCGCGCGCGTTTCTTCGTCCGGATCGGGATGGCTCTTCACCAGGGTCAGCGCAGCGGTCTTGAGCCCGCTGAAGCTGAAATCGAGATCGCCGCTGTTGATCATCGGACGGGGGAGCTTGAACCGGGAGGGATTCCCCTTTTCGGCGAGCCTGGAGAGCGCTGCCCCCCCGGGGTATCCGAGGCCGAGCAGCTTGGCCGTCTTGTCGAAAGCCTCCCCTGCCGCATCGTCCAGGGTGTCGCCGAGCAATTCGTATTGCCCGAGCCCTTTCACCCTGACGAGCTGGGTATGCCCGCCGGAGACGAGCAGGGCCAGAAAGGGAAATGCAGGCGCCGGATCGGACAGCAATGGCGAGAGGAGGTGCCCTTCCAGATGGTGAACCCCGATCACGGGCTTGTTCAGGGCATAGCCCAGGGATGCTGCAAACGACGCGCCGACGAGCAGGGCTCCGGCCAGACCGGGACCCTTCGTATAGGCGATGCCATCGATGTCCTGCAAGGTCTTGTTCGATTTTGCGAGCACTTCCCTGGTCAGGGGGAGGACTCGCCTGATGTGGTCGCGGGACGCGAGTTCGGGCACGACCCCGCCGTATTCGCCGTGCATCGCGATCTGGCTGTGCAGCGCATGGGACAGGAGGCCGGCTTCAGTGTCGTAGAGCGCGATGCCTGTTTCGTCGCAAGAGGATTCGATTCCGAGTATCAGCATGCCGGAAGTTTATCCATAAAGAATTTCGCATGCAAAGAAACTTTCTTTCTGGTATGATTCTTGGTTTTCAATTCACGCACCTGAGGATTACCTATGCCTAGCGTCAGGGTCAAGGAAAACGAGCCGTTTGAAGTCGCGATGCGCCGCTTCAAGCGCACCATCGAAAAAACCGGTCTGCTGACCGAACTTCGCGCCCGCGAATTCTATGAAAAGCCCACTGCCGAGCGCAAGCGCAAGATGGCGGCAGCGGTCAAGCGTCACTACAAGAGATTGCGCAGCCAGCTTCTCCCTCCCAAGCTCTATTGATGGGCCTCAAGGAAAGCATTTCCGAGGACATGAAGGCTGCCATGCGCAGCCGCGATTCGTCCCGGCTTTCCGCAATCAGGCTCCTGCTCGCCGCGATCAAGCAGAAGGAAGTGGACGAGCGCCGCGACCTCGATGACGCGGATGTCGTTTCGGTCATCGAGAAGATGATCAAGCAGCGGCGGGATTCGATATCGCAATATGAAGCGGCTGCGCGTCAGGATCTTGCGGATGCCGAAAAATTCGAACTTTCCGTATTGCAGCACTACATGCCCGAGCAGCTCGGCGCCTCCGAAATCGAGGCCGAGGTCGATGCTGTTGTGCTCGAGACGGGTGCATCCGGCCCTGCCGACATGGGCAAGGTGATGGGCATCCTCAAGGGAAAGCTCGCTGGGCGCGCCGACATGGGTGCCGTGTCCGCTGCGGTCAAGGCCAGGCTTTCAAGATAATCATCGTCCGCCGGGCGAATGATTCCGCAATCCTTCATCCAGGATCTGCTCAACAGGGTCGATATCGTCGACGTTGTCGGGCGTCATGTCCAGCTTAGGAAGGCCGGCGCGAACTACGTCGCCTGCTGCCCCTTCCACGACGAAAAAACCCCCTCCTTCACGGTGAGCCCGACCAAGCAGTTCTACCATTGCTTCGGCTGCGGCGCGCACGGCAACGCCATAGGATTCCTCATGGCCAACGGCGGGCTGAGTTACGTCGAAGCGATCAGGGATCTCGCTGCGAATCTGGGCATGCCTGTCCCTGAAGAGGCGGGATCGAGGCAGGAAAAGAAATCCCCGGACCTGTACGACATGCTGCAGAAGGCATCGAAATACTACCGGGACGAGCTCAAGAAATCGTCTGCGGCGATCGATTACCTGAAAAGGCGCGGCCTGACAGGTGAAATCGCAGCGCGCTTCGGAATCGGCTATGCGCCCCACGACTGGCGCAATCTTGCCCATGTTTTTCCGGACTACGAAGCGGAATCGCTGGTCGAATCGGGGCTCGTCATTGCAGGGGACGGCAAGCGCTACGACAGGTTCAGGGACAGGATCATGTTTCCGATCCAGGACGGAAGGGGCAGGATCATCGGTTTCGGCGGAAGGATCATCGCGCAAGGCGAGCCGAAATACCTGAATTCCCCCGAGACGCCGCTCTTCGAAAAGGGAAGGGAGCTTTACGGCCTTTATCTCGCCAGGCGCGCGATCCAGGAAGCGTCTCTTGTGCTGGTCGTGGAAGGCTACATGGACGTCGTTGCGCTCGCCCAGAACGGCATCGGTTACGCGGTCGCAACCCTCGGCACGGCGACCACGGAGCACCATGTTCAAAAGCTCATGAAGCAGTCCGACCATGTCGTATTCTGCTTCGACGGAGACAATGCGGGCCGGCGCGCAGCATGGCGGGCGCTCGAGAACAGCATTGCCCAGGTCCAGGACGGCAAGGAAATCGCCTTCCTGTTCCTGCCCGAAGGAGAGGATCCGGACAGCTACATCAGGAAATCCGGCAAGGACAAATTCGAGGCCCTGCTGAAGGAAGCATTGCCGCTTTCCATCTTTCTCCTCAACGAGCTCTCATCGAAGGTCAACCTGAACAATGCCGAAGGCAGGGCAAGTTTTCTGCACGAAGCGAAGCCTTACCTTGCCAGGATCGGCGCGCCGAATCTCGCCCTCATGCTGCGGAAGCGCATCGCGGAAATCGCGAAAGTGGAACTTTCCGAACTCGATGCCCTTTTTCAGGTCAAATTGCCTGGAAGGTCAGAAAAAACCCCGCCAAGAAAAACCCCAGGAAAAAGACCTAATGTTGTGAAAAAGCTGCTCGAAATGCTCATGCATTCTCCAGCGCTTGCTAAACTGGTAGACAGAGGCGAAATCGATCCGGATGCGGAGTTGTCGGGGATAACCGAGGCGGAAATCTCGGCGCTGGGCAACCTGCTCGATTTCCTCTCGAACGAGGAAGCGAACGCCGCAGGAATCATCGAACATTTCAGGGGGCGGGACGAAGAAGCGCTACTCGAGGAGATCAGGCCAGGCCTCTTCGGCCTCGAAGAAGCCAGGCTGAGCGAAGAGGAACTGGCCACGGAATTCATGGACGCGTGGCGCCAGTATCTCGAACGCATATGCAGGGCAAGGATGGAAAAGCTGATCAATTCGGCGAATTCTTTTGGGTGGACTGAAGATGGGAAGCGGGAATACCTCTTTTTGCAGAAAAGATTAAATACATTTCAGAAAAATGAAAAAAGGGATGAATTTAAGGTATAATGCTCAGTTTTACTGAGTATTTCCAACAGGGATTGGTGTGATGGCCAAAGACAGCGAGCAGAGCCTGACCGGGCAGACCGACGTTCAACCGAGCGACCTTGAGGAGCGGCGCATACGCCTGAAGAACCTCATCGTCCTGGGCAAGGAACGCGGCTACCTCACATACGCCGAGATCAACGACCACCTTCCGGACGACATGCTCGATGCCGAGCAGATCGAAGGCGTGATCGCCATGATCAACGACATGGGCATTTCCGTCTACGACGAGGCGCCCGATGCCGAATCCCTCCTGATGTCGGATGCGACGGTCGTGAACGACGAGGATGTTGCAGAGGAAGCAGAAGCTGCGCTTTCCACGGTCGATTCGGAATTCGGCAGGACCACCGACCCGGTCAGGATGTACATGCGCGAAATGGGTTCGGTCGAGCTTCTGACCCGTGAAGGCGAAATCGAGATCGCGAAAAGGATAGAGGAAGGCCTGAAGTACATGATCCAGGCGATTTCGGCCTGCCCCACCACGATCGCCGAAATGCTGGAAATGGTTTCCGCGATCGAGCGCGACGAGATGCGCATCGACGAACTGGTCGACGGCATCATCGACGCCAATGCCGCCGAAGATGAAATGCTCATGGAAGCGGAGTCTTCCATGGATTCCGACATGGACATGGACGAGGAAGAAGAGGACGAAGGCGGCGGCATGGCAAGCGCGAGCCTGCTGAAGCTGAAGGAAGACGCCATGGTCCACTTCTCCGTGATCAGGGACGCCTTCAACAGGATGCAGGAAATCAGGGCGAAGGGCGCCATTGATGCCGAATACGCTGAACTTCAGGAAAGGATTTCCAAGGAACTGCTTTCCATCCGCTTTTCCGCAAAGAAGGTGGAATCCTTCTGCGACGGCCTGAGGTCGCTTGTCGACGAAGTGAGGGGATACGAGCGCGAGATCACCAACCTTTGCGTGAACAAGGCCGGCATGCCCAGAGCGCAT
>JAJZPK010000069.1 GCA_021811205.1 Pseudomonadota bacterium | reverse complement strand
TCGACGATCTGGGAGTGTCCCATTCCATGAAGGGTGCAATAGGCCAAGATCATTTCTTCCGAAATCCAGGTGCCGGCCCCGTCACGCCTGGGTTCGGCGCATTTTCTCACGACCGTCTCGAAAGCGGAGTCGGTCCTGATTTCGTAATCTTTCCTGAGCGATTTTGTCAGCGATCGGGAAATTTTGAGGTTTTCCGGGAAAAGAACGAGCCTGGGATCCGGACACCACCAGAGTATGGGATCTGATTCGTCATACCATGGAAAAATGCCGTGCCTGTAGGCGTCTAACAGTCTTTGGGGAGAAAGATCCCCGCCTGCGGCCAACAGGCCGTTCGGCTCCCGCATCGCCTCGTCCACTTCGGGAAACGGATCATTTCGGCCTAACCTTTTCAGCACGGGCATGAACTATACTGCCAGGATTCAATCTAATGGTCGATTGTACCTTACTTTAGTCACTTCCGATGGACAGCGGAAAGATAAAACTGCATAATCCTCGTTGATATAGGGTCCGAAGCTCATGAAATTTCTTTTCGATCTTTTTCCTGTCATCCTGTTCTTCGGGACATACCGCATCTTTCCGCATTTCGGCCCGAAAGACCAGGCCATGTTTTACGCCACTGCGGTCGTCATCGTGGCGACGCTTGTGCAGATCGTCTGGACATACATGAGGCGTGGCAAGGTGGATGGCATGCTCTGGATGAGTTTTGCCATTGTGCTCGTTTTCGGCGGGGCGACGCTGCTGTTTCACGACAAATCCTTCATCATGTGGAAGCCTTCCGTCCTTTACTGGTGCTTCTCGATCATACTGATCTCGAGTTCGGCCTGGTTCGACAAGAACCTGATCAGATCGATGCTGCAGGAGCAGCTTGTCTTGCCTGACGATGTATGGGGAAAGGTCAATCTGAGCTGGGCGGCTTTCTTTGCCGCGATGGGTGGCGCCAATCTCTACGTCGCCTTGAATTTTTCGGAATCCGCATGGGTCAATTTCAAGATGTTCGGCACGCTGGGGCTGATGTTGGTCTTCATCGTCGTGCAGAGCCTACTGCTTTCCAAGTACACCGAGAGCAAGGAAAGCTGATGCTGTACGCCATCATCGGACAGGATGTCGAAAACAGCACAGAAAAACGCCTTGCCGTTCGTCCCGCCCACCTGCAAAGGATCGAAGCGCTCAATGAATCTGGCAGGCTCGTCCTTGCAGGCCCTTTTCCAGCGGACGACGGCTCATTCATGGGAAGCCTGATCGTTGCCGACTTCGATTCGCTGGATGAGGCAAGGTTATGGGCAGAGGCCGATCCCTACATGCATCACGGCGTTTTCAGTCAAGTCGAAGTGAAGCCTTTCAGAAAGGTGCTGCCCTGATGGGAACCCGGGAAAAAATCATCGAAAGACTGGGCGAGCTCGAAGCGGCCAAGATCGATATCGTAGACGAAAGCGCAAAGCATAGCGGGCACGCCGGCGCGCGGGACGGAGGACATTATCTCATGACCATTGTATCCGAACGCTTTTCTGGGCAGGGCACCATGGCACGCCACAGGCTGGTTTACGGCTTGCTGTCCGACATGATGAAAGGTGAGATACACGCGCTCGCACTGAAAACCTATACCGCTGTTGAATACCAACTGAAACACCCAACCTAAAAGGAAGAAACATGCCCTCATTGAAGTCGTTGTTCGCCATATCCGGCCTGCTTTTTGCATCGGTTTGCCATGCGCAGGATACGAGCGTGCTCTCCAAACCCGTCGCAACCGTCAACGGCGTCGCCATACCCGAATCGCGCTTCGAATTCGTCCTGAAGCAGAACATGTCTCAGCACGGCATGCCTGATTCGCCTGAACTGCGCAAGAACATCAAGGAAACGCTGATCAACCAGGAAATCATTTCCCAGGCTGCAGCCAAGAAGGGAATTGAAAAAACAGCCGAGTTCAAGACCATGATGGCGCTGAGCCGCGATCAGAATCTGGTCAATCTCTATCTTCACCAGTATGTCTCCAGCCATCCCGTCACCGATGCGGAAATGCGTCAGGAGTTCGACAAGATCAAGGCTCACATGGGTTCCAAGGAATACAAGGTACGCCATATCCTCGTCAAGACCGAAGCCGAAGCCAAGAAAATTATCGCAGAGTTGAAAAAGCATCCCGGGAACTTCGCCAAGCTTGCTGCCGAGGACAGCCTGGATCCCGGCTCGAAGACGACCGGAGGCGAGCTCGACTGGGCCCCCGCTTCTAATTTCGTCCAGCCCTTTGCCGATGCGGTTCGCCTCCTGAAGAAGGGAGAAATCACCCCTGCTCCAGTCCAGACGCCTTTCGGCTGGCACGTCATCAAGCTCGAAGACGTGAAGGCGCTGAAGTTGCCCTCGTTCGAGCAAGTCAAGCCGCAGCTCGAGCAGCGTGTTCAGCAGGAGCATGTGCAGAAGCTGATCGCCGATCTGCGCGCTGCAGCCAAGGTCGAAGAATAATTCGCAGAATCAAGGCCCCGAAAGGGGCCTTTTTTTTTACCCTAGGAGAAAATCATGATGCGCTACGCCATTTTCCTTTTTTTCTTCGCAGCATCCGCCCAGGCGGCACCCGGGCCGGAAATCCATCAGGCTATCGTGTTGGGAAAGTCGCTTTACATGCATGAGACTTTCGGCGGCAACGGCAGGACATGCAATACCTGTCATACCCATGGCGGTGTAGGGCAGGGGGCACTGCCCAATGGAAAAGCCATTCCCAGCCTGGAGAATGCAGCTGCCATTTTTCCAAGATACAATAAAAGAATGAATAAAATCATCACGCTGGAAGATCAGATCCATTCCTGCATCAACGGCGGGCTTCAGGGCAATCCGCCGGAATACGGCAGCGAAAAGCTGCTCGAGCTCGTCAGCTACGTGACCTCCCTTTCCCAGGGCAAGCCGCTCGACATGGATGGGCAGCCGCATTGATTTTTGCAGGGGTCTGATTTCGGATGCTGGCGAAATCGTAAGGCTCGTCAATTCCGCCTAC
Organism: Pseudomonadota bacterium; assembly: GCA_021811205.1. The sequence continues at coordinate 8,451 of JAJZPK010000069.1, read as the reverse complement.
AGGGGTGAATCGAGCAAGGCCGGCTGGACCACAGAGGCCGATCTGCTCGGCGGCCAAAGGACTGACATCGATGAGGTGTCGCAGTTGATCGAAAAGCCCGATTCGTTGTTCCTGCTCTGTCTTGAAGAAGGCGAGCTTGCTGCCTCGATTCACCTCGAGCGCTGGGGGAATATGGCGAAATTCGGCATGCTTGCCGTGAGGCCAGCATTGCAGGGCCGGGGAATAGGCAAGCGGCTGCTGCTCGAAGCTGAAAGCTGGGTTAGATTCGCTTGGCAATCGGAAAAGGTGGGGCTGAACGTCCTGGTATTGCGTGACGAGCTCATCGCCTACTACGAGCGGCGGGGTTACGGGAAAACCGGGCGCCTCGAGGATTTCCCGGAGGATCTCCGGTTCGGCATTCCCAAGGTTCCAGGCTTGCGCTTCGAATGGCTGGAGAAAACGCTCAACCCACCCATTTCCGCGCATTCCTGAACATTCTGAGCCAAGGCCCGTCTTGTCCCCACTCCTGCGGATGCCATGAATGCTGAATCGTTCTGAAAATCCGCTCGGGATGCGGCATCATGATCGTGAAGCGACCATCCTGCGTCGTAAGGCCTGTGATTCCCCCGGGTGAACCATTCGGATTGAAGGGGTAGCGTTCGGTTGCTACGCCGTGGTTGTCCACATAGCGCATGGCGACGAGTTCTTCTGGTAGCGATTTGCCGAATTCAGCATAGCCTTCGCCGTGCGAGACGACGATCGGCATCCTGGAACCCGCCATGCCTTCGAAAAAAATGGAAGGGCTTGTCTGCACTTCGGCCATCACGAAGCGCGCCTCGAATTGCTCGGAGCGGTTCCTGACGAAATGGGGCCAGTTCTGTGCGCCAGGAATGATCTCGTGCAGGTTGCTCATCATCTGGCAGCCGTTGCATACCCCGAGCGCGAATGCGTCTTCTCTCCGGAAGAAGGCTTCGAATTCGCGCCTTGCGACAGGATTGAACAGGATGGATTTGGCCCATCCTTCGCCTGCACCAAGCACGTCGCCGTAGGAAAATCCGCCGCATGCTGCGAAACCGTTGAATTCTTCGAGTTTAACCCTGCCCGATATGATGTCGCTCATGTGCACGTCGATGGCGATAAAGCCGGCCTTGTCGAATGCCGCTGCCATTTCGACATGGCCGTTGACGCCCTGTTCCCTGAGTATGGCCACCTTCGGTTTTTCCAGGTTGAGGTAAGGCGCGGCAATGTCGTCTGCAGGATCGAAGGTGAGCTTTGCATGCAGTCCGGGGTCATTCTTGTCCAGGATCCTGTCCCATTCCTCGATCGCACAATCGGGATTGTCGCGCAGCTTCTGCATCCGGTAGGTGGTTTCGGACCATGCGCGGTTGAGGTCTATCCTGGATTCATTCAGGAGCACGGACTCTCCGGTCTTGATGGTCAGCCTTTCATCCGGGTTCAGCGTGCCGATCACGTGAACCATTTTCGAGAGCCCGGCTTCCATGAAGATGTCCAGTACGATCGGCAGATCGTCGTGTCTTACCTGGATCACTGCACCTAGCTCCTCGTTGAACAAGGTTTCGAAAAGGCAGCTCCCCTTGTCCTGGCAATGCATGTCGACCACTTCGACCACTTTCGTTTCGAAGCAGAGTTGCTCGAGATCGACAGTGATGCCGACATGGCCTGCGAACATCATTTCGCAAAGCGTGACAAACAGCCCGCCGTCGGCGCGGTCATGATAGGCGAGCAGCTTCTCTTCCCTGTTGAGTTTCTGGATTGCTGCGAAGAAAGCCTTCAGTCTCAACGCGTCGTCGAGGTCCGGGCAGAGCTCGCCCATCTGCCCGAAGACCTGGGCAAGGATGGAGCCGCCCAGCCTGCCTTTTCCTGCGCCAAGATCGATCAGCACCAGTGCCGTCTGGCCGCAATCGGTGCGCAGCTCCGGGGTGAGCGTTTTCGAGGCGTCGCGTACTGGAGCGAATGCGGTGACGATCAGGGAAAGCGGCGCGATGACCGATTTTTTCGTGCCTGTTGCATCTGACCATGCGGTTTTCATCGACATCGAATCCTTGCCGACGGGAATGCTGATCCCGAGATGCGGACAGAGATCCATGGCGATCGCATGGACGGTGTCGTAGAGGGCCGCATCTTCGCCTGGATGGCCTGCTGCGGCCATCCAGTTGGCCGAAAGCTTGATCGAGCCGATGTCGTGGATCTGCGCAGCGGCGATGTTCGTGACGGCCTCGCCGATGGCCATGCGGCCTGAGGCCGCTGCGTCGATCAGCGCGATCGGTGTGCGCTCCCCCATGGCGAAGGCTTCACCCGATGTCGATTCGAAGCCGGACAATGTTACTGCGACGTCCGCGACAGGTACCTGCCACGGGCCGACCATCTGGTCGCGTGCGGTCATCCCGCCAACCGTGCGGTCGCCGATGGCAATCAGGAAGGTCTTGTCCGCAACTGCAGGCGCTCTCAGTACCCGGTAAACCGCATCCTTGAGGTCCAGCCCTTCCGATTCGAAGGCGGGCAGCTTCCGCCTGATCCGCTGGACTTCGCGAGTCATCTTGGGCGGTTTGCCGAGCAGCACGGAAAGCGGCATGTCGACGGGAAGATTGCCGAAAACGGGGTCCTTGATCGTCAGATTTTCGTCGAGCGTTGCGCTGCCGACCACGGAATAGGGGCAGCGCTCCCTTTTGCACATTGCGTCGAACCGATCGAGGCTGGAAGCTTCGATCGTCAGTACATAGCGCTCCTGCGCCTCGTTGCACCAGATCTGCATTGGGCTCATGCCCGGCTCTTCGCTCATGACGTCGCGGAGGTTGAGTTTTCCGCCGCGGTTCGATCCGTGGACGAGTTCTGGGAGCGCATTGGAGAGGCCGCCTGCGCCGACGTCGTGGATGGAAAGGATGGGATTCTCATCCCCCAATTGCCAGCATCGGTCGATGACTTCCTGCGCTCTTCGCTGCATCTCGGCGTTGCTGCGCTGCACGGAATCGAAATCCAGATTTTCTGCATTGCTTCCGGTATTCATGCTGGAAGCCGCACCGCCGCCCAGTCCGATGAGCATGCCGGGGCCGCCGATCTGGATCAGGAGGGCGCCTTCCGGGATGTCGCGCTTCATGGCATGGCTGTCCAGGATGCTGCCTACCCCGCCGGCCAGCATGATGGGCTTGTGGTAGCCGCGCATCTCTCCATCGACTTCCATTTCGAAGGTGCGGAAATAGCCGCAGAGATTGGGGCGTCCGAACTCGTTGTTGAAGGCGGCGCCTCCTATCGGGCCTTCCAGCATGATCTGCAATGGGGACGCGATGTGTCCGGGTCTGCCGTATTCCGATTGCTCCCAGGGTTGGATGAATTCCGGAATGGCGAGATTGGAGACGGAAAATCCAGTGAGTCCCGCCTTGGGTTTGGATCCGCAGCCGGTCGCGCCTTCGTCGCGTATCTCGCCGCCTGCGCCCGTCGCAGCCCCTTCATATGGGGAAATGGCGGTGGGGTGATTGTGCGTCTCCACCTTCATGAGGATGTGGGTCAGCTGCTTGTCGTATTTGTAGGCGTTGTCTTTTCCAGGGAAGAAGCGGCGGGTTTTCGAGCCTTCCATGATGGCTGCATTGTCGCTGTAAGCGAGCACCGTGCCCTGAGGGTTCATGGCATGGGTATGGCGGATCATGGAAAAGAGCGAGCGCGGCTGGCTCTTTCCGTCTATCACCCAGTCCGCATTGAATATCTTGTGGCGGCAATGCTCTGAATTGGCCTGGGCGAACATCATCAGTTCCATATCCGTCGGGTTTCTTCCCATGGAACTGAAATTCTCGTTCAGATAGTCGATCTCGTCGGACGAGAGGGCGAGCCCCATTGTGTTGTTCGCCGCATCGAGTGCATCCTTTCCGCCCGAGAGGACATCGACAATGGTGAGCGGCTTGGGGTCGAATGTTTCGAAAAGCCGCCTGGCCTCCTCGAAGGAAGAGACGACGCATTGGGTCATCCTGTCGTGAAGGAGCGGCAGAATGTTCTGGTCGAAATGGGGGCTTATGCGGTAAAGGATGCCGCGTTCGATCCTATGTATGGCTTCCAGCCCGCAGTGCATTGCGATGTCAGTGGCCTTGGACGACCAGGGCGAAATGGTACCGATGCGGGGAAGAACCAGCAGCATCTGCCCCTCTTCAGGCGGCGAATCCCCGGCAGGCCCGTATTCGAGCAGTTTTTCCAGGGTTGCGAGTTCCCCTGATGAAAGCGCTCTCGATGCAGAGATGAAGTGCCAGTATTCGGCATGTATTGCGCCGATTGCCGGCGTGACCGAGCGCACGGATTTCAGGAGCTTGTCGAGTCGGAAGTCTGAGAGGGCGCTGCGTCCGCGCAGCATGGTGAATTCGGGCATGGGATATTTGGGATGCAAATTTTGGATGTATTATATCTCAAAAGAAACGGCTGCCCATGAGAGATATTTCCGACATATTCGAGCCAGTCTATTTGCGGCATGAAATCGCCGAGATCGAGCAGCGTGCCGCAATTCCGCTGATGGAGCGCGCGGGGCGTGCCTCTGCTCAGTTCGTCAGCGATGCTTCAGCTGAAAAGGTGCTTGTTCTGGCAGGGCCGGGCAACAACGGGGGTGATGCCTTCGTCTGCGCGCGCCTTCTGAAATCCTGGTGGATGCATGTCGATCTCGTCTTCATTGGATCGGCCGAGAAACTGCCGAAGGATGCGGCCCTGGCCTATGATGCCTGGATCGCCTCCGGCGGAATCTGTCTCGATGAGCTGCCCGAAGGCAAATGGGATATGGTCGTGGACGGACTGTTCGGCACGGGACTGAAAAAGCCGCTTGCGGGGTATTATGCAGGGCTCGTCGAGCGGATCAATGCATTGGGCATTCCCGTATTGTCCATCGACATGCCGAGCGGCGTTGACGCGGATACGGGCGCCGTTCTCGGACACGCAATTCGCGCGAGCCATACCCTGACCTTCATTGGCTTGAAGCCGGGCCTGCTGACGTCGGACGGACCGGACCATTGCGGCATTGTTCAACTCGATGCGCTCGGGATCAGCACGTCTGACCTGCTGAAGCCTCAGGGCTGGGCTTCGAATTCCAATATCCTGTCCGTCATCGAAAAAAGACCGAAAAACAGCCACAAGGGCACTTTCGGCAGCGTGGCCGTCATCGGCGGATCGAAAGGCATGGCTGGGGCGGGATTGCTCGCGGCGAGGGCGGCCTTGAAGCTCGGTTCGGGCAAGGTCTTTCTTGGCACGGATGCTTTGGAAGTCGATTTGTTGCATCCCGAGATCATGGTGAGAAATGCGTCCGAACTGATCGGAATGGGTGCGAATGCGATCGTGATCGGCCCAGGGCTCGGCCGATCGGAAGGCGCAAGGCGGCTGGTCGAGGCTGCGCTGGAGTCTGAATGCGCGCTCGTGATCGATGCGGATGCGCTCAACCTGATCTCAGAACAGGCAGCATTGCAGGAGAAGCTCGCCGAAAGAAAGCGTGCTTCGGTTCTGACGCCTCATCCGCTCGAAGCTGCCCGCCTTCTGAATGCTGACGTTTCGGATATCCTGAAGAACAGGATAGAAACGGCAAAAAAACTGTGCCTGAAATTCAAATGCCCGACGCTTTTGAAAGGGGCGGGAAGCATCCTGGCGCATCCCGACGGGACATGGGCGATCAATGCCTCTGGCAATGCAGGTCTTGCCCAGGCAGGGACTGGAGATGTCTTGTCCGGGATGATTGCGGCCTTGATTGCGCAGAAGCTCGATGCGTCAAGTGCCACGCTATGCGCAGCCTATCTGCACGGGGCGGCAGCCGAGAAGCTGGCGGAAGAAGGCAGGGGGCCTGTTGGGATGAGCGCGTCGGAGGTGACCGATGCAGCAAGAATGCTCCTGAACGAATGGGTTTATCGCGCCCAATCCGGCACGCTATAATGGCGCATCCACAAACCAAGCGAAAATTGATGAGAAAAATCGCCTTCCTGACCTTTGCGCTGCTGCTTTCCGGCTGCGCCAACGCGCCCGATCGCAAGGATCCCCTCGAGCCGCTGAACCGCAAGATCTATTCTTTCAACGATACTGTCGACAAGGCGGTACTGAAGCCCGTGGCCAAAGGGTACGAGAAGATTACGCCGAAAGGGATCAGGATCATGATCGGCAATTTCTTCTCGAACCTGGACGATGTGGTCGTCACGATCAACGACATCCTGCAGTTGAAAGGCAGGCAGGCGTTCTCGGATGCCGGACGTGTCTTCGTCAATTCGACGATAGGTTTTGCTGGGCTCGTCGATGTGGCAGGCCCGGCAGGCTATCCGAAGCACGACGAGGATTTCGGTCAGACCCTGGGCTATTGGGGGGTCAAGCCCGGCCCCTATCTGGTGCTGCCTTTTCTCGGGCCGAGCGACTTCAGGGATGGGGTGGGAACGGTGGTCGACTGGCAATACTATCCGCTTTACAGGACGACGGATGTGGCGGCTAGGAACAGCCTGATCGCACTTGGAGGCGTGGACAAGCGGGCCGGGCTGCTCGACTCGGAAAACATCCTGATGCAGGCCGCTATCGACCCCTATGTTTTCATCAGGGAAGCCTATCTGCAGCACAGGCAGAGCCTGGTCTACGACGGCAATCCGCCGATGGAAGACGACGAGGACGACTCTGGGGAGTAATTAGGGAACCACTGACTTATTCCCACACGGTCGCGACGCGACTTTGCGGGATGAGATTCTAGGCGCGCGGCGAAGTCGAATGGTCATTCCATTCGCGAGCCGCGTAACATGGAAGATCGCCCGCAAAGCCCCGTCCCAAAGGGTTGCGTGAAAATCGATCGCTCGCTTTGCCGCGTTCCTTGATGTCGTAGACCCGGCTACGATCTGCGTCGCGCTTCACGTGATCATCTCGATTTCCCAGCAACGCGATCTGCGCGGGAATAAGTCAGTGGTTCCTTAGAGCTTCTCAGTGGCGTAGTCGGCCAGCCTGGACCGCTCCCCGCGCTGCAGCGTGACATGCCCGCCGTGCGCCCATCCCTTGAACCTGTCGACGACATAGGTGAGGCCTGAGCTGCCTTCCGTCAGATAAGGCGTGTCGATCTGAGAAATGTTGCCGAGACAAACCACTTTCGTTCCCGGTCCTGCCCGCGTGATCAGCGTCTTCATCTGCTTCGGGGTGAGGTTCTGCACTTCGTCGATGATCAGGAACTTGTTGAGAAAAGTCCTGCCCCTCATGAAGTTGAGCGATTTCACCTTGATCCTAGAGCGGATCAGGTCGTGGGTGGCGATGCGCCCCCAGTCGCCGCCTTCCTCGTCGGTCTTGTTGAGCACGTCGAGGTTGTCTTCCAGCGCCCCCATCCAGGGCCCCATCTTTTCCTCTTCGGTGCCGGGCAGGAAGCCGATGTCTTCCCCGACAGGGATCGTCACTCGCGTCATGATGATTTCTGAATAGAGCTTGAGCTCGATGGTCTGCATCAGGGCGGATGCGAGGGTCAGCAGCGTTTTTCCTGTTCCGGCCTGGCCCAGCAGGGTGACGAAGTCGATTTCAGGGTCCATCAGGAGGTTCAGGGCGAAATTCTGCTCCCTGTTTCTTGCCGAAATGCCCCACACGTTGTTTTTCTGGTGAGTATAGTCCTTGATCGTCTCGATGATCGCCATCTGGTTGTTCTGTTCCCTGACCCTCGCGTAAAAGGGCTGGGGAGATTCCTGATAGACAAACTCGTTGGTGCTCAGAGAAGCGCAGATCGGCCCCTTGATGCGGTAAAGCGTGCGGCCCGCATCCTTCCATGATTCGATTTCTCCACCGACGGCCTCCCAGAAATCGGGGGGCAGTTCGCGCAGGCCGGTATAGAGGATATCCGTGTCTTCCAGCACCTTGTCGTTGAAGTAGTCTTCCGCTTCGACGCCGATCGCCCTCGCCTTGATCCGCATGTTGATGTCTTTGCTGACCACGATGACGGAACGGGAAGCATATTTCTTGCTGAGGTGCAGGGCGACACCCAGAATCTGGTTGTCGGCCTTGAGGCCGGGCAAGGATGCGGGCAAGGATTCTTCTATGGTCGAGGTTTGCAGGAACAGCCTGCCGGTTGCTGCGCCATGTGATTCTAGCGCTATACCCTGGTCGATGTCGGTCATGGCCCGACTCACGATCTCGTCGAGGAAACGGCTTGCCTGGCGTGCATTGCGTGCGACTTCAGACATGCCTTTCTTGTTGTTGTCGAGCTCTTCCAGAGTTGCCATGGGCAAATAGATGTCGTGTTCCTCGAAACGGAACAGGCTCGTCGGGTCATGCATCAGCACATTGGTGTCGAGCACGAACAGCTTTGAATGTTTCTTTGTCATGTTCAGGAAAGCATTTTCAGGTGGTTGAGGACTGCTTCGGCATGGCCATCGGCTTTTACGCCGCGCCATTCCATGAGGATTTTTCCGCTCGAATCGAGCAGGAACGTGCTGCGCTCGATGCCGAGAACGGGCTTGCCATACATCATTTTCTGCTTGATCACGCCGAACAGGTTGC
>JAJZPK010000068.1 GCA_021811205.1 Pseudomonadota bacterium | reverse complement strand
TTCCATGCAGAGGTCGCGCTCGCATCAATGTTGCCTGCGAGCGCGTAATTCCCGGTCAGCGTGTTCTGCAGCCCTTGAACTTCGGAGATGGTAAAGAGCAGCGTGTAGCCGACATTGTTCAGGTTCAGGGATTGCCCTGACCCTTCCGTTCCCGTGTACTGCACCCGCCCGCCCGAATTGAAGGAAAGCGCGGGAAGACCGGATACGACAGGCGTACCGAGAACCAAACCGCCCGAGCCCGCGATTGTGATGGGGGCGTCGATCGCCACGCTGTTTGCCGAAACGAGATTCAGGTTGGTGCCGCTTGCGACCGCGATCGGCGCAGTCACGACCAGATTCCCGGCTGCGGCATCTGCGGCATAGTTCCCCGAAGGAATCGCATCCACGTCGAAAGTCGATGCCGTGCTGACGAGCGCCGTCCTGTTCAGGGCGCTGACCATGGTCGAGACGGCGGTATCGGAGCCGAGGGCTGCGGTCAGGTTAGCCTGAGCAGAGGCCAGTATCGATGCGGCGCCGGAATAGGTGGAGGCCGGGCTCTGGTAGCCCATGTAGTTCCCCAGCACGTCCAGATTGAATACCGACGAAGTCGCGTTCTGCGCGAGACTCGCGCCGTTGGCCGCACCGCTCGCCGCATCGGTCATCGTATAGGCCAAGATCTGCGAGCCAGAACCCGATACCGCCCCGCCCGGAACCAGGAAATAATAATAGCCGTTGGCGCCCGCCGTGACCGTCCCCATGCTTTTGCCGTCGACCAGAAGGTTGACGTAGCCTGCCCCGGCTTGACTGGAAACAAGCAGCGCATCCCCAGAACCCTTGTAGGCCAGACCCGAGACGACCGTAGGCGCCGACGGATTGAATGCGCGCAGATAAGGGTAGCTTCCCGAGACCATCCCCCAGGTATTCGTGAAATCCCAACCCGGATTGACGTTGCCGTTTGCGGTAGTGGCACTCGTGAAGTTCGCCTCGGTCTGCATCTCGGCGGTCGTCATGCCGGTCGCGCCGGATGTGCTCGCCCCGCCGGCGGCAAGGCTCTGCCCTGTCGTCTGGGTGTCCCAGAAACTGTTGTGGAAAACCGTGCCAACCGTGGAGCCGGACAAGCCTCCCGCCGTGGAGCCGGAACCCGCCGTCACCGCCCCGGTCGCGTAGCTGTCGGTAAAGAAAGTACCCTGCTCATTCCCGACCAATCCGCCCGCAGCCCCGCCTCCCGTGCCGTTTGTGACGCTACCCGTGGCGTAACTATTGCTGACCGTGCCAGAATAGCCATTCCCGATCAGCCCGCCCGCATAGGAATTCGCCGCGCCTGAAGAAATGCTGCTGTCCACGCCTCCCGTTGCATAACTGTCGCTGATCGTCCCCCAGTTATTCCCGACCAGCCCGCCTACCAGAGTAGTCAAACCGCTGATACCGATCCTGACCGAAGACGTGGAATAGGAATCCGAGATCGCGCCCTTGTTCTCCCCAACCAGTCCGCCCAATGTCGCGTTGCCCGTGACGCTCCCGGAAGTCCAGGCATTCGTGACCGTGCCGCCGGTATCAAGATAGCCCACCAGACCGCCTGCCAGGTTCCCATAGCTTACAGCGACCGATGCATTCGAAAGACCCACATCGCGCACCGTGCCGCCCGAACCCACAAAGCCGAACAGCCCTCCTACCGTCGTTGCAGGATGGATGGTGATGCTCGATATCGTATTGCCCAGACCCTCGAACGTACCGGTGAAACTGCTCGATCCGCTGGTGCCTATCGGCGCAAATCCCGCTCCGCCGTTCCAGCCGGAAGTCGATGTCGCGTCAATGCTGCTGCCCAATGCGTAGTTGCCGGTAAGATTGCCCTGAATACCCTGCAGGGTACCGTCATTGCTGCTGGTCGAGGTGCCGAGGCTGGTGATCACGGTGTAATTGACGACCGCGCCGTCGGAACCCAGCTTGGTCGAGAAATTATTTCCGGCCTGAAGATCGATCCGGCCGGTGAAACCGGAACCCGTCAATCCGAAGGAATAGGTCGCGGTATTGCCGCTGTTGACCGCACCCTGTCCATAATACAGGGCCACAGCGCCTGTTGCGCCGCTTGCGGTGATGTTCGAATCGATAATGATGTTTCTATAGGCATTAAGCGTGAGGGTGGTATTGGCGCTCCATGACACTGCGTCGTTGACGTTGATGTCGCCATTGGTGCCGCTCGCGCCGCTGCTCGACTGAATGGTGACATTGCCGGAATTCAGGTCGGTCGAAAGGGTCGCCCCGGTCATGTCCCCGCCGGAAGCTGCAATCGTGAAATCCACCGGATCGATTAGCCATGTGCCGGAATGCCCCGTTGATGCTGCGGTGGCAATCTTGGCGTCATTCGCGATTTTGACATTGTGCGCCGAGGTCTCGATGAATCCGCCATTACCGCCATTTTGGGCAGATGCGTCCAGGGTGCCGGAAACGTTCACTGCGCCGGATGTCATCCCGCCGAGCAGGACAATGTCACCCTGCCTATCTTCGACTGTCCTGGCCCCGATGAATCCCGTGTTGTTCACCACGCTCGCAAGGAGCTCGTCCTTCGCCCCTGCACTCATGATGACATACCCACCATCGGCCTGGATCACCCCGCCGTTCTCGACCAGCGCGTTCAACACCCCCCTGTCCACCTGCATGTGAACGAGATTGCTGCCATTGAACGTCAAAGTCACCGAGCTTCCAGCTCCCATCGCAGTACTACCCAGATTTGTCGTAATCGCTCCGGTGTTCGATACGGCATTGCCTATCAATGCGACATAATGCCCGGCGATGTTGCCTTCATTGATTATCTGCCCCTTCCCGCTGCCTGAAAAGGAAGCACTGCTGCCGTTCTGATTGATATTGTCGAGAGTAGAAGCCACGAGCCCCCCAACGTTCACCTGAGCTGATTTGCCGAACAGGACGCCGTTAGGGTTAATCAAATAAATCTGACCGTTGGCATTCAGGTGCCCAAGTAGCTGCGTACCGTTGGTGTCATAAATCCTGTTGACTGCAATCGCCGAAGCGGAAGGCTGGAGAAAATTCACCGTCTCGGATGAGCCGACATTGAAGCTCTTCCAGTTGATAGAGAGGTTCTGCGTATTCTGATTGATGGTGGTGAGGTTACCGGACTGTATGATCGTCCCGATTCCCGATACCACCTGACCGCCTATCGGTGAAGCATATGCAAACGCGCAGGAGATCGAGAAAACGACCGCGGCCGCATTTCTAACAGCCGATTTCCCTCTCCCCTTCGCGGCTTCAGAAACAGCCACCCAGGCATTCAATGCATCGCTCCAAATAATGCGGTATATCTTGTTCAGTCCTTGGCGTTTCATGTCCTGTGGTCCGAAATTTTGAATTGTGAAATGTTATCCAGAAAACACACCACTGCCATCTGGCCAAAAGTATGTATTTGAACTATTCGTCAAGCCGAACCATGCACCGGTATTATTTTCGGCAGGTAATTTGGTTAGAATCATGCGGAGCGGAGTTGTCCAGACTTGAACATTCGCGTCCATACCGGGAGATCAGATCATGGGAGTTGAAAAGCATATCCGGCAGGAACAGGCACGACAGCTTCATGAAAACATCCCGCTGGCCTTTCTCGCCAATCTGGGCGGGTCAATCTGCATCGCATTGATTTCATGGAAAAACGGCGCCACCATTTCAGATCGATGGACACTGTTCTGGTTCGGTTTAATGGTTTCTCATTCTGCCCTGAAACTTCTGGTTTGGAGGTTGTTCGGAACCAAAGAACTGCACGGGGATGCTGTATCAAGCTGGCTTAAATGGTCGGTATTCGATGCCGGGCTGGTGAGCGTACTCTGGGGTGCAGAAGCGTTTGTTCTGATATCCTCAGGCGGGAATACTGCCAAGCTTGTCATGCTCGTTGCAATATGCATGCTTTCGGTGGGCGGGATGTTTACTTATGGCAGCCACATCAGGTCCTACGTCGCATTTCTCATCCCCTACACCCTTTGCACCGCAGCCGCCCTGCTGATCCATCTCACGAACACGAATGTCGTGCTGTGCTTCGGCGTCGTGATACTCTTCATACTTATGCTGCTTTCGGGAAAATCATTCAATCGGAATCACGCGGAATCATTGCGCTTGAGATTCGAGAGCCTTGAACTCGTCGAAGAGCTCAGGCACCAGAAGCAGATGGCTGACACGGCAAATCAGACGAAATCGCGCTTCCTGGCCGCAGCAAGCCACGATCTGCGGCAGCCGATGTATGCCCTCAACCTCTACCAAGGGCTCATGGAATCGATGCCGCTTCCCGATGAAGCGCGCTCACTCCTTTCGCGTGCACGGGACTGCACGCGGACCATGGACGAGATGTTCGCGGCATTGCTGGATCTGTCGAGGCTCGATTCTGGCGTGGTTGTGCCGGCGATCACTTCATTTTCCATGGCGGGAATACTGGAGAACATTCTCGTCGAATTCGAGCCTGCTGCGGAAGAAAAAGGCCTGGACATCAGAATCGTACCATGCTCCGTTCGCTTGTGCAGCGATGCTGCCATGGTGGAGCGGATCCTTCGAAATTTCGTTTCTAATGCGATCAAGTACACCTCGCATGGAAAATTATTGATTGGGTGTAGACGGCGCAAAAATTCTCTGCGCATCGAGGTTTGGGATACAGGCCAGGGGATTCCGAATGATCAGGTCAATTCGATATTCGATGAATTTTATCAGATCGGCAATCCGAAAAGGGATCCCTCCAGGGGCATGGGCCTGGGTCTTGCCATCGTATCAAAGCTGTCCAAACTGCTGGATTCTTCCGTAACTGTGCGATCGAAACCCGGAAACGGATCGATGTTCGCAATAGAGCTTCCCCGATGCAGAATACTTATTCCGATCGAGCCAAACGAATCTGACCACAGAGAAAACGACAACCTGTCAGGGAAACGAATACTGGTTGTCGACGACGAGGCACTTGTTCTCGATGCAGTGAAAACCTTGCTGACACACTGGGACATGTCGGTAATCGCCGTTTCTTCCTATGCCGAAGCGAACTTGCCTTATGCGCCAGATGCACTGATCTGCGATTATCAGATGCCCGGAGCAAGGACAGGTATCGATATCATCAAGGATCTGCGCAGCACATTTGATTCGGCTTTGCCAGCCTTGATCGTGACAGGAAGCACTGCTCCCGAAGTGCTATATCACGCCAAAGAGAACGATATTCATGTTCTCCACAAGCCTCTGCAACCGGAAATGCTCAAGGAAACCTTATGCCTGCTTTTTCGGCCCGAAAGTCTGCAAATCGATACCAAGATTGTGCGCGGCCAGTATGACCTGTGTCCTGCTCGTTGCGTTGAAGATTCGAAACAGCGCTGAGATGTGCATCTTCACCGTGGCATCAGCCAGGTACAACCGCTTCCCGATTTCCTTATTCGAATATCCCTGGCAGAGGAGGGCAAGAATTTCCTTCTGCCGCCCCGTGATCGGGGCCGGCTGAGCCGGGTATGGCGCGACGCCTGAAATGCTGCGGATGGCGAAGGCCAACTCCTCGCTTGTCGACGTTTTGGAAACATAGCCCGCAGCACCAGAATTAAGAGCTGTTTCGGCATCGCTTATGCCGTCGAGTCCCGAGACAACCAGAATGGGGATGTCCGGCCAGCTGCACCGGAAAGCCTGAATCGCTTCCTTGCCTCTGATTCCAGGAAGGCCCACATCCAGAATAATCATGGAAATCGAAGCGTCGAACGCCATCGCTTCCAGAGCATCCTCTGCGCTTTCTGCCATGACAGGAGCGTTTCCCAGCACGGATTGCACCAAGTGAGCCAGCGCATTGCGGAAAAGCGGATGGTCCTCGACAATGAGCACCTTGCACTGCTTATTCGAACAGCTCGATGGGTGGTGCTTGGCCCTGAGCGGCAACTCAATATCCATAATCACCTTGTTCAAGATGAATTCATGACAGGGTTTCCCTTGTCGACATGACCGTCAGATCCCTCGCGCGAATTCCGAAATTCCTGACCACATTTCCCGTGCATTCCCTGGCATGCTTGACAATGTCATCCGCAACATGCCAGCATCATGACAATCCGCAGTCTCACTTCCCGGACAAGAGTTTCAGACCATCAAATGCATCGGTTTGATTACAACAATGCATTATCATACACGATGGCACTTGAGGATTGTCAATGTGAAATATTTCGAAATTCCTTGGAATTGATCTAAATTCTTTCTTGAAGTCAAGCAGTTGGAATAAGCGCACGGTCTCTTCATAGTGCGACGGACATGCTCAGCAGTCCGTCGTCGGTTCTAAAAGCCAACGGGCCATAAGAAGCCTCGGAGCTTCAGGAACATCAACCTCTCCAATGGGCTGAATCGCTGAAAGCCGTCCTAATCAGCTAACGGCACGGAGACGACAGACTTCGCTTTGCGCATCATAAAGCGGCATGCTTCACCCAGACATTTCCGCTTCCCATGTCGAAAATCGCATGCCTGTGGCCGGTTCCGCCCGGATGCCCGGAAACGCAGTCGAAGCCGTGCAGAGCGACGAGATTGCGCTCCATCCTGATGTCGTGCGGAATGATTCGAATCCTGGAGAAAATGCCCGCATGCTAGAATGCCTCGGATGGATTATCTCCCCCTCTTCCTGCTCATCTTGCTCATCTGGTTCTGGCTCGACAGCCTGCGCGCGAACGAACTGGCGAAAGAAGCAGGGAGGCGCGCATGCAGCACGGCCGACGTGCAGTTTCTGGACGACACGGTGCGCATCTCATCCATGTCGCTTTCCCGAATACCGGGAAAGCTCGCCATTGTCAGGACCTACCGCTTCGAATTCAGCGACACGGGCGACAGGCGGCTCGACGGGGAAGTGGTCCTGAAGGGACACAGGCTGGAATCGGTGAGAATGGATCCCTACCGGATGATCCCCTGATCAGCTGCATACGAGACGATCACGACTCTTCACCGCAGCCCTTTCGATCGCTTCGAATTTCCTTGTCACGTCCTTGTCCAGAACCGACTTCGCGAGAGCAAGCGGCACGTAAGGCCCGAAAGTCATCCTGGCATGGTAGGCAACGAGGGTTCCGCCATGTGCAGGTGAAAAATCCCATTCGCCCCCATACGAGGAAAAATCTCCACTGACCTGCCTGAACCGGATGCGCCTGTCAGGGGTCTCCTTCATGTCCAGCGTCGATTCCATTTTCACGGTGAACAGAAAAACCCTCACCTGTCCGAGCTGGTCGACCATGACCTCGTTCTGAGAGATTCTGGTCGCCCTGCTCTTCAACAGTCCGGGAACGAAGCCCGGAAGTTCGTCGTAATCGGTCAGCATCATATAGGCCTGGCAAGGCGCTACCGGCAGGACGACGGTACTGTCCACCTCGATGCCGCCCGTCGCAATTCTGGCGCTCACATCGGGGGACGCGGCATGTGCCGAGAGGGTGAAGATCGAAATGGCGATTGGCAAATAGCTTCCCATAATCCCGAAGTATAATCGTCGGATCGGAAATGAAGGGAATTTCATGAAATGGGCTGCATTTTTCATGCTGGCTGCATTGTCTGGCTGCGCCGACATGAACAGGCACGTTTATGATGGGCTGAATGCCCGTCAGCATGCGCTCGGCCAGGATGGATCGATGTCCGGCACGCCAGCCAGGCAGAAATCCGATTACGACGAGTACAGGAAGGAGCGGGATGCGTATCTCAGGAAGCAGGAAGGCGCCACAACCGATTCTCCAGCGAAGAAAGACAGGTAGCGCATGGAAATCGATGCACTGTGCGAGAAGCTGAGACAGGCCAATCCTTCGAAGCATTGGGAAATTCGGACAATGCCGGAAGGGACCGAATTCGAACCCGGCATTCCTGTCGTTTGCTTCCTGTTCGAAGGCGTCTTCATTTGCGACCCTTTCCTGTCCGATTGCGGCGGATTCGAGGCCGACCCCAAGAAGGATTACGGGCTTTCGGAATCTGCCGTGGAAATACTGAGGATGGAACGGTCTGGCTGGAAACTGGCCGGCTGATCAGCGTCCGAAATTCCTTCTCGCCCGCTCGACCTCGACCCTGAAGGCGCAGCCTTCCGCGTGGTCGTTGATCAGCCCCATGGCCTGCATGAAGGCATATACGGTCGTGGGCCCCACGAATTTCCAGCCGAGCTTCTTCAGATTTTTCGAAAGTGCCACCGATTCCGCCGAAGTCGATGCGAACTGAGGCTTGCCGGGATGCTCGGGCTCATATTTCCAGAAATAATCGGCCAGCGAGCCTTCCCTTTCGACGAGCTCGATCGCGCGCTGCGCATTGTTGATGACCGCCTCTATCTTGCCTCGATGGCGGACTATTCCCTGATCCTTCAGAAGTCTTTCGACATCGCTTTCTGTGAATTTCGCGATTTTTCCGAAGTCGAAATGCAGGAAGGCGGACCTGAAATTTTCCCGCTTGGCGAGTATGGTGCGCCAGCTCAAGCCCGACTGGAAGCCTTCCAGGCAAAGCTTCTCGAAAAGGCGAATGTCGTCCTCGACCGGAAATCCCCATTCATTGTCGTGGTATGCGATGTATTCGGGCGCGGCTGAACACCACCTGCAGCGCTGCCTGCCGTCCGGGCCTGCGATTGTTCCGCTCATGATCAGTATTCCCGGATCAGCCCAAGTTCCCTGATGCGGATCGCCATCGAGGCAACCGAGACGCCGAAGCGCTTCGCCATGGAATTGAAATGCCTGCCGCCGTAATGCTCGGCCGAAGCCAGTGCGAGCGCCCTGTCCATTCCGCCGTCGCCATATGGCCTCAAAAGCGAATCGGGGTCGGATGGGCAGAGGCGGAATGCGACGTTGTCGTCGAACGACAGGGGGGATGCGCCGTAGGTGGCTTCGAAGGAATCCGCCACCAGTTTCCCTGGCATGAGGAAGCAGGCCGCGAAATAGTCGGCCTCCCTCTCCCTGGGAGGACGGATCGCAGCAGGCTCGAGCCCCCTGATCGGACGATCGCGATGCATGGTCTCCCCTTCCTTGTGCAGGAGCCAGTGCCCGATCTCGTGCGCGCCCGTGAATCTGACGGTCTCCAGGGGAAACCTTTTGGACACCGCGATGCGGTTGTTCTCCCGGTCGATGAGACCTGCGACTTCATATCGCGCATTCCTGTCGCCGAACCTGCCGAGCTCCTCGAATTTTTCGTATTCGATCCCAAGCACTTTTGCCGCAATTTCGGGGTCGAGAACGGACATCGGAGAATGCTCCTTCCTGTCCGGCCAGAGCTTCTTGCGCTTCTCCCAGATCTGGAGCTGCAGTTCCCTCGCCTGCCTTTCGATGTCCTTCTTGTCCATGAAGCCTCCTGTGAGATCACTCGCCGGAATCAAACGGATTGTATCACTTCGATTTCGGGAAAGCGCTCTTTCCTGTGACTATGCGGCATCCAGCTCGGGCAGCCGTTTGAGCATCCTGACGGGCCCGCCGCGCCCTTCGGCGAGCATGCTCCCCTCGTCGTCCGCGAGATATGCCATGCCTGAATCGAAAACGACGCACAGGAAAGGGTTTTCCGGCTCCACCGGATTTCCCGTATACAGGGCCCTGCATCCGAGCTTCACGGAAAGGCGTCTTGCGCTCTCCATGAGCCAGTATTCCTGGTCCTCTGTCTGGTCCTGAAAAGACAATCCGCAAGGGAATTCGGACTTGTTTTCGGCGAGAATGACCGTGTGGACGGCGGCAAGATTCCTAGCCCGCTCGTCGTCCCAGTCGTCCAGCAGCACGACGGGCAGATCGACCCCGAACAGAGCAGAAAGATCGGCAACAGACGGATTGACGGAGAGATAGATGTCCATTTTCGCCTGACTTTTCTCAAACCTGCTGCAGCTCAAGAAACCCTTCACCCTGGACATCGGCATGGCCGATTTCTATGTCGCTCCTTCCCCAGAGGCGGGAAATGACGCTGGTTCCCTCAATCAGGGAGCCGCTCACGCAGAAGCGCTCTTTTCCGATGCCGGATGCGGCCGAGAGCATCCCTTCCTTCTCCAGCCGGCGCCGGACTTCGCGGGCAACGGCAGCGCTCGGATCGATCAGGGAGACGTCAGGTCCCGCAATTTCGCGGATCAGGGGAGCGAGAAAGGGATAGTGGGTGCAGCCTAGAACGATCACATCTGCGCCCCGGTCGAGCAGGCGGACGAGGTATTTTTCGAGCAGCATTCTCGTCTCGCTGCTTTCGAGTTCCGCTCTTTCCACCAGCTCGACAAGCCCCGTGCACGGCTGGATGAGGACTTCGACTTCTTTATCGAAGCGTGAACGGAGGGCGGAGAACTTCTCGCTTGCGAGCGTCCCGCTTGTTGCGAGTATGCCGACTACCCCGGAGCGGGTCGCCTCGGCCGCGGGCTTCACTGCGGGCTCGATCCCGATGATCGGAACGGGAAAGCGGCTGCGCAGGATGTGTATCGCAGCCGCGGTGGCCGTATTGCACGCGACGACCACCGCCTTGGCGCCGTTGTTTATGAGGAATTCGGCAATGGCGGTCGAGCGCCATTCGATATAGTCGACGGATTTTTCGCCGTAAGGGACATGCGCCGAGTCGGCCACATAGAGGAGATCCTCAGATGGCAGCTCGCGGCGGATTTCCTTCAGGATCGAGAGGCCGCCCACCCCCGAATCGAAAACGCCGATCGGCCCGCCCGTCTTGTCCGTCATGTCTGCCGCCCGGTCATGCCAGCGCCCTGGTTTCATTCTTCAAAATGCGATCATAGCACCGAAGTTCTTCAACATGGAGAGCGGAAAATTCTTACGGCGGATTGCCCTCACGCCTAGAATCCATCAAGTCAAGGCCCTGAACCCTTCCTTGTATCAGGCAGATCAGCCCACTCTTTCTTTCCAGTATCCGGGTTTTCTTCTCTGATGCATGACGGCAAGAATGAAAATCCCGCGCGATTCGACCGAATAGAGAACAGCGTAAGGGAATCGATTGACGAGACAGCGGCGAATACTTTCTTCCAGAATCGGCCATGCGCTCGGGTAAGCGACGACGCTGTTTATGGCCGTAAAAACCTCGATTGAGAAATCGAAGCCGAGGCCAGCTTCCCGCTCCTCGTAAAAATCGATGGCCGCAAAAAGTTCCTCTTCCGCTTCCGGGTGAAAAGAAAAGCTCATTTGCCGAAGCGGCTTTGAACCCTTGCAAACACTTCATTTCCGGGAACCGCCTTCACCGTGCCCGACCGGAGTTCGGCGAGCCTGCGCCTTGCGGCTTCTGCCCAGGCCGAGTCGATCTCGGCCGATGCGCCGTTGATCGTGCGGAGCAACGAATCGATGATCATGACCCGCTCTTCGACAGGCAGGGACTCGGCTTCTGCAATGATTTCCTTCATGCCATGCATGGTTTTGTCCCTCAAAATGCCATCATAGCACCGAAAACATTCGGTTTGAGAAACCTGTAATGACCCACCGGATTCTGCACAGGTCAGGCTGCTAACATAAAGGTTTGTGCCGGCGTTTTCATCCCCAGTGCTTGATGGGGCCGGCGGTTGTTGTAAAACCCAATCCAATCCC
>JAJZPK010000067.1 GCA_021811205.1 Pseudomonadota bacterium | reverse complement strand
GGCCATGGTGAGGAAAGCTTTCTGCTTGGCCGCCTGCCTGTCCATGTCGACGCCCTCGAAGAAGCGGCTGATTCTGTCGTCACTCAGCACCTTCCTGTAGAAGATGTCGACTGCAGCATTGACTGCCGCTTCGCCGCCTATCTTCTCGTAAAGGGTTCGGGTATCGGCCTGCGCTTCCGGAAGCTTTCCGGCCGTCAGAATCCTGAAAGCGATGAACAGGAAGGGGGAAAAAAGAAGCAAAAAAGGAAATGAATTTTCCATGGCGAACTCTCCGTATAGTCTGTTTTTTCTGCCTTATCCGTTTTGGCAGCATGGGTATGCTAACATAAAATGTATTTCCAATGCATCAAAATAACCGGTCTGGTTTCGTGTCCCGATTTCGAGTAACATGCGGACCCTCATGACGCGAAAAATAGAACTTCTTTCCCCTGCAAAAACCGCCGAAATCGGGCGGCAGGCGATATTGCACGGGGCGGACGCAGTCTACATAGGCGGGCCTGCTTTCGGCGCACGGGCCAATGCCTCCAATTCGGTGAAGGACATCGCCGGGCTGTGCGATTATGCGCACCTTTACCATGCGCGGGTTTTTGCGACCCTCAACACCATCCTGCACGATTCCGAAATCGAGCCTGCCAGGAAACTTGTTTTCGAGCTGGTTGACGCAGGGGTGGACGCACTGATCATCCAGGACATGGGCATGCTCGAACTCGATCTTCCCCCGATCGAGCTCCATGCAAGCACGCAGACCGACATCAGGAGTCTTGAGAAGGCGAAATTCCTGTCTCAGGTCGGCTTCTCCCAGATCGTTCTGGCCCGGGAGCTCGATCTATCCGAAATCCGGAAAATAGCCGATTCCGTCGATGCTTCCCTGGAATTCTTCATCCACGGCGCGCTCTGCGTCGCCTATTCAGGTCAGTGCTACATCAGCCATGCCCATACTGGCAGGAGCGCGAACAGGGGGGATTGTTCCCAGGCCTGCCGCCTTCCCTATACCCTGCAGGATTCGAAAGGGCAGGTCGTGGCCTTTGAAAAGCATCTGCTCTCGATGAAGGACAACGACCAGAGCGCGAATCTCGAGGCGCTGATCGATGCGGGAATTTCCTCCTTCAAGATAGAGGGGCGCTACAAGGATGCGCCTTACGTGAAGAACATCACCGCGCACTACAGGATTCTGCTCGACGAAATCATGGAAAGGCGACCCGAGCTTGCGAAATCCTCGAGCGGCAAAAGCACGTTCGGTTTCGTTCCCGATCCGGACAAGACCTTCAATCGCGGTGCTACCGATTATTTCGTGAACGGCAGGAAGGACGATATCGGCGCATTCGATTCGCCCAAGTTCCTGGGAAAGCCTGTCGGGATAGTGCTGAAGGTGGGTGAGGGCTGGTTCGAAATGGAGTCGGGCGAGATCTTGAGCAACGGGGACGGCCTCGCCTTTCTGAAAAAGCGCGAAGCGGTCGGCACGAGAGTCAACAAGGCCGAAAAGAGAGGGAATGTCTGGAGGATACATCCCAACGAAATGGCGGGGTTGAAGGTCGGCCTGGAACTTTACAGGAATCGCGACCATGCCTGGGAGCAGGCGCTGGAGAAGGCTTCGGCCGAAAGAAAGATCGGCGTCTCGCTGACGCTTTCCGGAATTTTCGGCGGAGTCGCACTTTCCATCGTCGACGAGGACGGGTTTTGCGCCAGGGTCGAAGCCAATGCGGATTTCGATCGGGCGAAGAATCCGGACATCCTGAACGCCTTGGGAGAAAATCTGGGAAGGCTGGGGAACACCATCTTCCAGGCCGAATCGGTTTCGATCGAGCTTGCCGAACCCGTATTCATCCCTGCGTCCCTTCTCAATGCATTGAGGCGGGATGCGGTCGACATGCTCGAGATGGCGAGGGAGGCCGGCAGGCAAAAGGGGGCCAGAAGAGCTGCAGTCGAACCGCCCGTTACCTACCCCGAGGAGACGCTCAGCTATCTCGCCAACGTCTACAATTCGAAGGCGAGAGCCTTCTACGAGAAGCATGGCGTGAAGCTCATCGATGCAGCTTATGAAGCGCACGAGGAGAAGGGCGAGGTTTCACTCATGATCACGAAGCACTGTCTGCGCTTTGCCTTCAGCCTCTGCCCCAAGCAGGCAAAAGGCGTGGAGGGCGTCCAGGGGCAGGTGAGGGCGGAGCCCATGACGCTGCTCAACGGGAGCGAGAAGCTCACCCTGACATTCGACTGCAGGGCCTGCGAGATGCATGTGGTCGGAAAAATGAGCAAGTCCGTGCTCAATACGCCTCCGCCCTCGATCGTCAAGTTTTACAGATAAGCCTGCGCCCTGTTAAGGTCGGTTTAATCGAGCCAGATTAGCATGTTGTCCATGTTCGAAACTTGGAGATGACTATGCGCCTTCCCTTCTTCGTCACGCTTTGCTTCCTGCTTCTTTCGTCAGCATCGGCTTCCGAATGGATACACGGATGCAGAATCGCACCCAAGTCGATTTGCCCCCATGCGGAATTTTCCCGCGCCGAGATGATCGGGGCGGACATGAGCGGATCGAACCTTCTCGGTGCCGATCTTTCGAATGCTGCGGCAGAAAAGGGAGTTTTCGCCGAGGCCAATCTGTTTGGAGCAAAGCTGAAGGAGGCGAATCTTCGCGATGCGAAATTTTCCGGGGCGAGTCTGTTCGGTGCGGATCTTTCCGGGGCCAATCTGACGGGCGCCGACCTGAAGAATGCCAAGCTCAATCGGGCGGATTTCACAAAATCAGATCTGACGCGCGCCGATCTTTCCGGGTCGGAAATTTCGGGAGCCAATTTTTCCGAGGCTACCCTGTGCGAGACGGTGATGGCAGACGGCACGGTCAACAACAGCGGCTGCAAGGTCAGGATTGAAGAGAAGGCGAAGGCGGCAGAGAAACCAAAGGTTGCGGGCTGCGAAGCCAGGGCGGGCGCTTCCTGCGCCAAGGCCGTTTTCTCTGGAGCGGACCTGAAAGGGGCTGTCATGAGAGGCGCTGACCTGTCCGGTGCGGATCTGAGAGGCGCGGTTTTATGCAAAACGATAATGCCGGACGGCACGCTGAACAACAGCGGTTGCCCGGTTCAATCGCAGGCAGACGAGCTTTAGGATTTCAGGAGAAAGCGAAGGCGTCCATGGCGAGCATGCCTTCCTGGACGCCTTGATGGATGATTTCGGTTTCGAAATCATCGCCTGCTGCACCGAGCGCAATGAATAGCGGAAGGAGATGCTCGTCCGTCGGATGGGCAAGCTGAGCGCCAGGTGCATGTTTCCTGTAATTCAGGAGCAGTTCGATATCCTGCTGCTTCAATTTTTCCCTGAACCATCCCGAGAATTCCAGCACATACGAGGGGATATCTTTCATTCCCGGCCTGTAATGGGACAGGTTGTGGGTCAGATTTCCGGAAGAGACGATCAATACGCCCTCTTCCCTCAATGAGGCAAGCTTTCTGCCCATTTCGAAATGATGCAGCGGGCTCATGCCGTACTGAATGGAAAGCGGAACCACGGGAATCGATGCGTCGGGGCAGAGGAAACGCAGCGGGATCCATGCGCCATGGTCCAGCCCTCGCTCTTCGGTTCTGCCATCGAGAAGCTTTGCTGCGCGATGCGCGAGTTCGGGTGAGCCTTTGGCCGGGTAATGCAGATCGTAAAGGGCGTCAGGGAAACCCCAGAAATCGTGAATGGTTTCTAGCCTGATCGATGAGCCGAGAACGGGGGCAGCCGTGTTCCAGTGCGCCGATGCGATCAGGATCGCTTCGGGTGTTTGCAGTCTTTTGGAAAATGCGGCAATCGCCTGCCCTGCAGGCCCTGGAGCCAGAGCGAATGTGGGGGCGCCATGAGGAAGGAAGAGGGCTGGGTTCACGGCTTTCTCCGCCAGTTTCCTTCGTCCCAAACAACCTCGTGCTTCGCCCATGAGGCGAACTCAGCGTTGCTGTAATAATGGCCCAGGAAAATATCGCAATGCGCCGGGTTCGAATGGCGCTTCGTTGCGAGTTCGTAGATTCGCGCGAGATCCTGTTCACTCACGTCGATGAACGAATCGATCTGGCTCAATGCGTAGACGAAATCCTCATGCGGGATCGGTTCGTATCCGGAAACGGGGTCGGGTGCTGGACGCGTCGCCAGGGCGGCAGGATAGCCGCGCCAGAGGAAGAACCAGTTGAACAGGGTGGCGGATGCGCCGATGGAGGCGACGATCAATGGCGCGTTCTGGTTCAGCAAGCGTGCAGTGGCAAGCACCACGAAAATGCCTGTGAATGCGCCCGCAAGGGAAACCAGAGGTTCAGCGTGGCCGACCGGTCGATCATCTACACCCAGGAGATATAGCACTCTTTGTGGCATTTGAAATGCATCATATCAGGTTTTCCAAAATGCTGCGGCAGCATGCAGAACTTTCAATCGTCTCCTTTTTTTGATAAAATTCCGTCTATTCGATGGGCTGTTAGCCCATTTTTTGTTTGTGGAGTGTTATGGATCTTCGTGCGCTGCTGGAAACCACGCTGTCCGGTCTTGAATACGAACTGGTCGACCTTGAGGTGGCCAATCGGGGCAGGCAGGTGCGCGTGTTCATCGACAAGGCGGGCGGGATCAATATAGACGATTGCACTGCGGTCAGCAATCATCTGACGAGGGTGTTTGCCGTCGAAAACGTCGATTACGACAGACTCGAGGTGTCTTCCCCGGGAATGGACAGGCCGCTCCACAAGGAGCAGGACTACGTCAGATTCGCCGGGCACAGGGTCAGGGTCAAGTTGAGGTCGCCGATTGGCGGGCGCAAGATTTTTTCGGGCGTTCTGGGGGATGTGCATGACGGTGCTTTTCAGTTGCTTGTCGACGAAAAGCCGGTTTTGCTGAAGCTTGCCGATGTGGAAAAGGCAAGGCTGATTCCCGATTTTGATTAGTGATTGGAGGCTGAATGAGTCGCGAAGTGTTGTTGATGGTCGATGCGCTGGCGCGCGAAAAAAATGTCGACAAGGAAATCGTTTTCGGCGCCCTGGAGGCGGCTTTGGCTGCGGCTACCAAGAAGAAGCTTCATGACGATGTCGATGTCAGGGTGAACATCGATCGCGTGTCGGGCAATTATGACTCCTACAGGTGCTGGGAAGTCGTCGCTGACGATGCCGAAGAAATCACGCCCAGCCAGATCAGGCTTTCCGATGCGCAGGCCAGGGATGCGAGTCTCGGGGTGGGCGACATTATCGAGGAGCCGGTCGAGACGATCGAGTTCGGGCGCATCGGCGCGCAGAGCGCAAAGCAGGTGATCGTTCAGAAGATTCGCGATGCGGAAAGGGAGCAGCTCATTTCGGACTTCCTCGAGCGGAAGGAATTTCTGGTCAGCGGCACCATCAAGCGCATGGAGCGCGGCAATGCGATCATCGAGGCAGGCAAGATCGAGGCGGTTCTGCCGCGAGAGCAGATGATTCCCAAGGAAAATCTGAGGATAGGCGACAGGGTGCGCGCCTATCTTCTGAAGATAGACAGGGGGGCGAGAGGGCCCCAACTGATTCTCTCCAGGGTTGCTCCCGAATTCCTGGTCAGGCTCTTCGAGCTCGAAGTGCCCGAGATCGACGAAGGAATGCTCGAAATCGTGGCTGCCGCGAGGGACCCCGGTTCACGCGCGAAGATCGCGGTGAAATCGAACGATCAGCGCATCGACCCGATCGGAACCTGCGTCGGCATGCGCGGCTCGCGCGTCCAGGCGGTGACGGGCGAATTGGCTGGCGAGCGCGTCGACATCATCCTCTGGTCCGCCGATCCGGCCACTTTCGTGATCAATGCGCTTGCACCCGCCGAAATCAGCGGCGTCGTTGTCGATGAGGAAAAGCACAGCATGGACATCGTCGTCGAGGAAGACCAGCTTGCCCAGGCGATCGGTCGAAACGGTCAGAACGTCAGATTGGCCACGGACTTGACCGGATGGCAGCTCAATCTCATGACGGTTGAGGAATCCGACAAGAAGAATCAGGAGGAATTCGAAGAAATTCGCGCCCTTTTCATGGAAAGGCTGGACGTCGACGAGGAGGTCGCCGACATTCTGGTCCAGGAAGGGTTCAGCACGTTGGAGGAAGTGGCTTACGTGCCGCTCAACGAAATGCTCGAGATTGATGCATTCGACGAGGATACGATCAATATCCTGAGGAGCCGTGCGAGGAATGCGCTTCTGACCGAGGCCATCGCGAGCGAGGAGAAGGTGGAGCATGCCGCCGACGACCTCAAGTCGCTCAAGGGTATGGATGCCGGAACCGCAAATCAGCTCGCTGCCAAGGGCGTATCGACGAGAGACGATCTTGCCGATCTGGCTGTGGACGATCTTGTCGAGTTGACCGGGATGGACGAGGAGCGGGCCGCCAAATTGATCATGGAGGCGCGCGCGCCTTGGTTCGAATGAGGGTTGAGGAAGATCAATGGGACAGATGAATGTAGAGCAATTTGCAGCGGAACTGGGTGTGCCCGGCGTGCAGCTGCTCGAGCAGCTGAAGGCGGCTGGCGTCGAGAAGCAGAAGCTCTCCGATGTCGTGAGCGAGCAGGATAAAAGCAGGTTGCTCGATTACCTGAGACGCGCGCACGGCACCGGCGAGGGGCAGCACAAGATCACGCTGACGCGGCGTCAGACTTCCGAGATCAGGAAGGCGGACAGCAGCGGGAAATCGCGAACCATCCAGGTCGAAGTCAGGAAAAAGCGGGTTTTCGTCAAGCGCGAGGACACGCCAGTTCCCGAAGTTCCTGAAAAGATCGAGGTGCCGGAGCCCGCTCCGCAGGCGCCTGCCGCTCCCGCCCCTGTGATTGACGACGCTCAATTGCAGCTTCGTCAGGAAGAGGCGGCGAAGCAGGCCGAGCTCGCAGCGCGCCAGGCTGCGGAATTCCGCGAAAAGGAAGAAAAGAAGCAGCAGAAGCGCGAACAGACCGAGGCCAAGGTCGAGGAGCCCAAGGAGGGTACGCTCCACAAACCGCCTGCAACAGAGGAAAAGGGCGAGAAGAAGGGGGCGAAGAAATCCGCGAAACCTGCCTGGA
The DNA here is from genome assembly GCA_021811205.1 of Pseudomonadota bacterium. The sequence goes on along the minus strand of JAJZPK010000067.1, from coordinate 4,468 downwards.
AGGAAGAGGGCGGAAAGAAAGCGGGCGGACTCAAGGTCAAGGGCGATACGGGCGTCAACCAGGGTTGGCGCGGCGGGAAGAAGGACCACAGGAACCATCATCGCAAGGAAGAGCATGCTTTCTCGATGCCGACCGAGCCGATTGTCCGCGAGATTCCGGTTCCCGAGACCATCAGCGTCGCTGCCCTTGCCCAGAAAATGAACGTGAAGGCGGCCGAAGTCATCAAGGTATTGATGAAGCTCGGCAGCATGGTCACCATCAATCAGGTGCTCGACCAGGATACGGCCATGGTTGCCGTCGAGGAACTGGGGCATATTGCGAAACCCGCCAAACTGGACGAGCCGGACGCCTATCTCACCGAATCCATGCAGACGCCGGAGGCTGAACTCGAGCCGCGTGCGCCTGTGGTGACCGTCATGGGTCACGTCGACCACGGCAAGACTTCCTTGCTCGACTACATCCGCAGAAGCCGCGTGGCGAGCGGAGAGGCGGGGGGCATTACCCAGCATATCGGCGCATACCATGTGGAAACGCCGAAAGGTGTGATCACCTTCCTCGATACGCCGGGTCACGAAGCCTTTACAGCGATGCGCGCGCGCGGTTCGAAAGCCACCGACGTGGTCATTCTGGTGGTTAGTGCAGACGACGGCGTCATGCCGCAGACGATCGAGGCTATCCATCATGCCAGAGCGGCTGAAGTGCCCATCATCGTGGCCATCAACAAGATCGACAAACCCGAGGCGAATCCCGAGCGGGTAAGGCAGGAACTGGTGGCGCAGGGCGTGGTTCCCGAGGACTGGGGCGGAGACACCATGTTTGTCGAGGTTTCGGCCAAGACAGGGCTGGGCATCGACGATCTGCTCGACAGCGTCCTGCTCCAGTCCGAAGTGCTCGAGCTGAAGGCGGCGAAGAACGTGCCCGCGAAGGGCCTCGTCATCGAGGCAAGGATGGACAAGGGCAAAGGGCCCGTTGCAACCATACTGGTCCAGTCCGGCACGCTGAAGCGCGGCGATGTGCTGTTGTCCGGCGCGGTTTACGGGCGTGTGCGCGCCATGCTCGATGAAAACGGCAAGCCCGTCAAGGAAGCGGGGCCTTCGATCCCTGTCGAGATCCAGGGGCTTTCGGACGTGCCTTCCGCAGGCGCGGATGCGATCGTGCTGGTTGACGAGAAGAAGGCGAGGGAAATCGCGCTCTTCAGGCAGGGCAAGTTCAGGGACGTCAAGCTTGCCAAGCAGCAGGCTTCCAAGCTTGAAAACATGTTCGAGCAGATGGCCGAGGATGCGGTCAAGACCTTGCGCCTCGTCATCAAGGCGGATGTGCAGGGTTCAGCCGAAGCGCTTGCCTATTCGCTGGAGAAGCTCTCCACCGACGAGGTCAAGGTCAACATCATCCACAGCGCAGTGGGCGCAATCACCGAATCTGACGTCAATCTTGCCCTGGCTTCCAATGCGGTTGTGCTCGGCTTCAACGTCAGGGCGGATGTCGCGGCAAGGAAGCTGATCGCCACATCAGGCGTGGACGTGCGCTATTACACGATCATTTACGAAGCGGTCGACGAGGTCAAGGCGGCGCTGTCCGGCATGCTCGCGCCGGAACGCAAGGAAAGCGTCATCGGGCTCGTGGAGATCAGGCAGGTCTTCAGGATTTCGAAGGTCGGGGCGGTCGCCGGCTGCTACGTGCTCGAAGGTGTCGTCAAGCGGGGATCCATGGTGCGCGTGCTGCGCGACGACGTGGTCATCCATACCGGCGAGCTCGATTCGCTGAAGCGCTTCAAGGACGATGTCAAGGAAGTGAAATCGGGCTTCGAATGCGGCCTTTCGCTGAAGAACTACAATGACATCGAAGTCGGCGACAAGCTTGAAGTATTCGAGATCGTCGAGATCGCCAGAACCTTGTGATGAGCAACAACAGGACGGAAAGGATCGCGCAGCAGATACAGCGCGATCTGGCCGAGCTCTTGAGGAAGGAAGTCAAGGATCCCAGGGTGGGCATGGTGACGCTCACGGGGGTCGAGGTGAGCCGTGATTATTCCCATGCGACCGTTTATTACACGACGCTCGGGAGCGAGCAGGACAAGGAATCGATCGCCGAAGGTTTGAAGCGCGCATCGGGTTTTCTGCACAGCCAGCTTTTTCACAGACTGAAATTGCGCGTCGTGCCTCAGCTCCATTTCGTGTACGACGAATCCGTGGAGCGCGGAGCTTATCTGTCCAGACTCATCGACGAGGCGGTCGGGGACGACAAATAGTTTCATGAGGCAATGCATCGACGGCGTCCTCCTGCTCGACAAACCCCTGACCATGAGCTCGAACAGGGCGCTGCAAATCGCGAAAAGGATTTATAACGCTGAAAAGGCAGGGCATACCGGGACGCTCGACCCGCTCGCATCGGGACTGCTCCCGGTCTGCTTCGGTGAAGCGACTAAATATGCCTCGTTGATGCTCGAGGCGAACAAGGGTTACCGCGCCGTTTTGAAGCTGGGGCAAACCACGACGACGGGGGATGCCGAAGGCGAGGTTGTCGAAACGCGACAGGTTGCGGTCGACAATTTGCTTGTCGAACAGGTGCTGGCCAAATTCAGGGGGACTATCCGGCAGAAGCCCCCCATGCACAGCGCATTGAAGCACAAGGGAAAGCCTCTCTACGCCTATGCCAGGAAAGGGATCGAAATCGAGCGGCCCGAAAGAGCCGTGACGATACACGAGCTTTCCATGGATGATCTGTCGGGTGAAGCGCTTACCCTTTTCGTGCTGTGCAGCAAGGGAACCTATGTAAGGGTGCTGGCGGAAGACATAGGAAAGGCGCTCGGATGCGGCGCTCACCTGAAGTCGCTGGTCAGGACTGCGACCGGGCCTTTCGATCTTGCTGATGCGCATGGTTTGGAAGAGATCGAGGCAAGAGAGGACAGGGAAAGCCTGCTTCTTCCGTGCGATGTCCTGCTGCAGGGCATCGCACGGATGGATTTCGGCGAAGAGGATGCCGATTTCCTGGTGAATGGAAGAAAGGTCGAAATCGACGCATTGCCGGGGTTCTACAGGGCTTACGATGCTTCCGGATGCTTCATCGGGCTGGTGGAAGCGGACGAGGAAGGACAAATCCGGCCCAGGCGCATGATGTCAGGCAATTATTGCTTGAGGAATTCGCCTGTTAAAAGGTAAAATACAAAACTTTATTTTGGAGAAGCGCTAATGTCTATCAGCACCGTGCAAAAGGCACAGATCGTCAAGGATTACCAGAGGGCGGACAAGGATACCGGATCCCCCGAGGTGCAGGTTGCCCTGCTCACGGCCAGGATCAATTACCTGACCGATCATTTCAAGACCCATATCAAGGATCACCACTCGAGGCGAGGTCTTCTGCGCCTGGTGAGCCGCCGCAGGAAGCTTCTGGACTACCTCAAGAGCGTGAACTCCGAAGGTTACAAGACCCTGATCGAACGTCTCGGTCTGCGCAAGTAATTTTTAAAAGGATAGTGCCTTGAATCATTACAAGAAAACTGTTGCATACGGCCGTCACCAGCTGACTCTGGAGACTGGCGAGATCGCGAGGCAAGCACATGGCGCGGTGATGGTGACCATGGACGACACGGTGGTTCTGGCAACCGTCGTGGGATCCAAATCGGTCAAGCCCGGTCAGGATTTCCTGCCGCTCACCGTCGATTACATGGAAAAGACCTATGCAGCAGGCAGGATTCCAGGCGGCTATTTCAAGCGCGAAGGCAGGCCGACCGAAAAGGAAACGCTGACGTCGCGCCTCATCGACAGGCCGATCAGGCCGCTTTTCCCCGAGGGCTTCTACAACGAAGTCCAGGTCGTTGCGACCGTCATGTCATGCAATCCTGAAATCGATGCGGACATCCTGGCGATGATCGGCACTTCCGCTGCGCTTGCCATCTCGGGCATCCCCTTCAACGGCCCGATCGGTGCGGCCAGGGTCGGTTATATCAACGGCCAGTATGTTCTGAACCCCACCCTCTCTGAACTCAACGAGTCCGAACTCAACCTCGTCGTTGCGGGAACCGAATCGGCCGTGCTGATGGTCGAATCGGAGGCATTGCAGCTTTCCGAGGAAGTGATGCTCGATGCGGTGATGTACGGCCACAGCCAGATGCAGACCGTGATCGAGGCGATCAACGAGATGGCCGAGGAAGTCGGCGCAGAGGCATGGGACTGGGCGCCGCCCGAGAAGGACGAAGCGCTGATCGCAGAAGTCTCATCCCGTGCGGAAAGCGCGCTCAGGGAAGCCTATGCGATCCGCCAGAAGCAGGCGAGAAGCGGAAAGATCGATGCAATCAGATCTGAAATCCTCGAGGCGCTCAATCCCGAGGCTGACGCGAACCGCGGTCAGGCCATCAAGACGCTGTTCAGCGACCTCGAAGCGAAGATCGTCCGCGACCAGATCCTTTCCGGCGAACCCAGGATAGACGGGCGCGACACGAGAACGGTGAGGCCGATCACCATCAGGACTT